>CAZULX010000225.1:0-10947 GCA_964621335.1 uncultured Streptomycetaceae bacterium | reverse complement strand
ATCCGTCCTACCTTCGGGCGCCCTTGCAAGAGTTACGAGCGGCGGGATTTCGGATCGCCATCGACGACGTCGGCTTCGGGCGCAGCTCCATCGAAGCGCTCATGCTGCTCGAGCCGGACGTGGTGAAGGTCGATCGGCGGTGCATCAAGGCGCTCACGACCGATGCGGGAACGCGGCGTCAGCTGGAGCGGCTGCTCGCGATGCTCGGGGCCGTGGACGCCGCGGTGATCGTCGAGGGGGTCGAGACCGAGGAGGAGCTCGCGGTGCTCAAGGACATGGGGGTGCCCTACGGCCAGGGTTACCTGTGGGGACAGCCCGTGCGAGCGCCCACTCGCGACGATCTGGAAAGCATGCTTGCGCTGCTCGCGCTCCTGGACGAGTACATCGGCGTGAGCAACACCAACATGCACCTGCGCGCCGCGGCGGGGAGAACGGCGCGCGTGCTGGTACCGGTGCCGGCCGAATGGCGGTGGATGCAGTCGGGCCGCTCTTCACCGTGGTTTCCCGGCTTCAGGATCTATCGCCAGTCCCTGCAGGGCGACTGGTCGGATGCGCTCGCGCGGCTTGCGGCCGACCTCGAGGCGAACCATCGTCCCGCGGGTCGCTCCAACGCGTGCTGATGTTAAACGTCGCGGCCCGTTCCGCTTCCATCGAGTCGAACCGTATTGTCAAAAATCCCCTTCCCCCGCCGCTGTCCGCCGTGCACCGCGTGGCGAGCGGCCGTGGTAGCGGCGAGCTGCGTCAGGACCTGAATGTCCGCAGATAGCCTGGCTGCGCGGCTCGACGCCGCGCTCGCACTCTGCCAGGCGGGCGCCTACGGCGAGGCCGAGGCGATCTATCGCGGCCTTACCCTCGCGCACCGCGACGCGCCCGATGCATGGAACATGCTGGCTGTAGTTCTCTACCAGCAGGGCGCGCACGAAGAGGCGGCGCACGCAGCAGAGCGCGCGACCGCATTGCGGCCGAACATCCCCCCGTACTGGCTCGTGCGCGGCAATATCGCCCTCGCGCGCAGGAACCTCGAGCAGGCGCAGGCGAGCTTCGGCCGCGCCACTGCGCTCGACCCTGCCTTCGCGGAAGCGCAATACCGCCTCGGTCTCGCGCGTCACGGCGATTTCCGCTATGCCGAGGCCGTGTCGGCGTATCGCGCAGCTTTACGCCACGCACCCGGGGTCGCCGAGATTCACTGGCAGCTCGCCGAGGCCCTCATTGCGCTCGGCCGCCGGGATGAAGCGATGCGCGCCTATCAGGAAGCGTTCTCGCTCGATGCCGCGGGCGCGCTCGACCGCCGCGGCGCTTTGGACTGGTTGGGACGCCTGCACTTCGAGGCGCTGCCCGCATTCTGGCACGCGGAGCTCGAGCGATTTTTCGGGCGCGACGACATCGACGTCAAGCCGTATGTCGGCGCGGGCCTCAAGGCTTTGAAGACCAAAGCGGCTTTCGATACGGTCCTTGCAAAGGCCGCCGGCGACCCGCCGCTCGAATTCGACGCAGCAATGAAGGCAGCCCTGTCCGATCGCCTGTTCCATGCGCTCCTCCGCGATTGCCTCATGGCGGATCCTCAGTTCGAGCGCTGGCTGACGCAGTTGCGGGAACGCCTGCTCGTCGACGAGAACGCGCGATCGCAGGTGCCTCTGGATTTCCTCTGCGCATTCGCGCTGCAGAATCTCAACAACGAGTACGTGTTTTTCGAGAGCGCACGCGAAAGCGCCGCGGCAGCCGCGCTCAGGCACGACCTCGAGGCGCGGCTGCAGGCGAACGGCCCGGTCGCGGATACCACGCTGCGCGCACTGCTCACGCTCGCGTGTTATCGCCGTCTCGACAGCGTATCCGGCATCGACAGCATCCTCGCACAGGCCGACGCTTCGCCGGCATTGAGGCGGCTGCTACAGCGCTCGCTGATCGACCCCCGAACCGAACAGTCGCTGCGCAGCGAGATCGCTTCCATTACCGAAACGACCGATGCGGTCTCGCGCGAGGTGCGCGGCATGTACGAGCAGCACCCGTACCCGCGCTGGTTCGCCATGGACCGCGAGCCGGCTTTCCCGGTGCGCGATTGGGTCGAGCGCGAATTGCCTGCGGTGCGCGCGATCGCCGCGCCGCACGCGCCCCGTGTCCTCGTGGCGGGCTGCGGAACGGGAAAGGACGCCATCTGGATCGCGTCCAACATCGCGAATGCGCGCGTGCTCGCGGTCGATCTGAGCCTCTCCAGCCTTGCTTACGCGCGTCGCATGGCCGGGGAGCTGGGGGTGTCGAACGTCGAGTTCAGGCAGGCCGACATCCTCGGGCTTCCGTCACTGGAGGAGCGCTTCGACCTGATCGCGTCCACCGGAGTGCTGCATCACATGCGCGAACCGATGGCGGGGCTTCGCGCCCTGGCTGGATTGTTACGGCCCGGCGCACTGATGAGGCTGGGATTCTACAGCTCGCGCGCGCGCGTCGGCGTCACCGCTGCGCGCGATCTCATCGCCGCGGAGCGCATCCCTGCAACGGAGCCCGAAATCAGGCGGTTCAGGCAGCGTGTCCTGGCCGCAGAGACGGGCTCGGCGCTGAAGACGCTCGAGCTTTCGAATGATTTCTACTCGATGAGCATGTGCCGGGATCTCCTGTTTCACGTGCAGGAGCATCAGTTCACGCCGCCGCAGCTCGGCGAAATGCTGCGGGCGCTCGACCTCGAATTTCTCGGGTTCGCCGAGCTTGCGCAGGACACCGTGGCGCGGTACCGCCGCATGTTCCCGGAAGACCCGCGCATGACGGACATAGCGAATTGGGACAGCTACGAGCGGCAGTATCCCGATACCTTCAGCGCGATGTTTCTTCTGTGGTGCCGCAAGGCCGTTTAGATCCCAAGCGCTTTCAACTGCTTTTCCGGGTAGCGCGTCCCGGCCGTGACGTTCAGTGGAAAGGCCTTGTCGAGCGCCGCGATCTCGCCGGAGTCGAGCTGCACGTCGGCCGCGCGGCAGTTCTCCTCGAGATACTTGCGGCGTTTCGTCCCCGGTATCGGCACGATGTCAGCGGACTGCGCGAGCAGCCACGCGAGCGCGACCTGCGCCGGCGTGCATTTCCTGCGCGCGGCGATGTCTTCGAGCGGCTTCAATAGCTCGCGGTTGCGCTCGATATTCGAAGCTTCGAAGCGCGGGTGATCGCGGCGCCGGTCTTTCGGCAGCAGCGCATCGAGCGTCTTGATCGTCGCGGTGAGGAAGCCGCGCCCGAGCGGCGCATACGCCATGTAGCCGATGCCGAGCTCGCGGCACGCGGGCAGTATCTCGTTTTCGACATCGCGGCTCCACAGCGAGTACTCGGTCTCGAGCGCGGTGATCGGATGCACCTTGTGCGCGCGCGCGATCGTCTGCGGCCCCGCCTCCGAGAGCGCGAGGTAGCGCACTTTGCCCTGCTCCACGAGGCGCGACATCGCGCCGACGGTGTCCTCGATCGGCACGCTGGCGTCGACGCGGTGCAACCCGTAGATATCGATGGTGTCGATGCCCAGACGCTTCAGGCTGCGCTCGCACGCCTGGGGCACATAGTCGGGATGCCCACCCGAGAGCGCGGGGGCGGAATCGCCGCTGCCGCGGCCCGCGAGCGCGAGGTTGCCGAATTTGGTGGCGACGAGGTACCGGTCGCGTTGGCCTTTGATGGCCCGCCCGATAAGCTCCTCGTTGACGCCGTTGCCGTAGGCATCCGAAGTGACCAGCAGGTTAGCGCCGAGCTCTGCCGCGCGGTGCATCGTCGCGATCGACTCTTCGTCGTTCGGCTCGCCATAGCTGATCGACATTCCCATGCAACCCAGACCCAGTGCGGGAACCTGGGGTCCGTTACGTCCGAGTGTGTGCTTATCCATGATGTGAGTGTTTAGGGTTGAGTGTTTAGTGTTGATTGAAAACCCAGCGCCACGACCGTTTACGCATTAAACATTCATCATTAAAAACTAAACATCGCAATGCGGTCGCTACGCGGGTTGCTGGGGTTTGCTGCGTATCCACTGCGAGAACAGCCACTTCTCCCCGCGTGCGGGCGGCAGTCCGGTATGCAGCGTGTTCATGTCGCCGGCGCCGTTGGCTCCCACGTTCTCGAAGAAAAGCGCTTCGCCGACACCTCCGCGAAACTTCAAGCCGAGCTTCGGGAATTCGGTCTCTCCGCCTTCGAAGTCGTCGTTCAGGTACACCAGGCAGGTCTGCACGCGCTGGCCTTTGGTGCGCATTTCCTCGGCGAAAGTCGGCAGCGCGGGATGGAAGAAATCCACGTGCAGCTTGTAGCGCTCGCCGACCGCGTAATGAAGGACCTCGGCGGGCTCGAGCGCGCCCGCGGGAAGGCCGGCCGAGTGAGCGATGCGTGCGCGGATCAACTGGATCACGACGTCGCTGTCGACGAGCGGGAACACCGCGCCGGTATTGGTGCGCATCGGGTCGAGCTTGAGACCGCCGCCGCGCGCATCGTTCACCTGTGCCGGAACCAGCCGGGAGCCGGCGCGCTCGATGAGATAGGCGCACGCCGCGGGGGTGAGGAACTGCGCATACGCGACGAAGCGCGGCGCATCGTGAAGCACACGGCCTTCCACTGCCGCCAGCCAGTGCCGTATCTCGTCCGCACCTGCGGCGCCCATGACGCGCAGGAGCTCGAGCTGCCGCGCGGCCTCGCTGCGCCCGAGCGCGGCTGCACGCTCGAGCGCGTGCAGCGCATCGGCCCAGCTTTGCGCGCGCCCGACCCCGGCGGCAGCGAGCACCGCGACATAGCTCCATGCGCTCGCGTCGCCCTGCTGCGCCGCCTCGGCGATCAGCGCGGCGCCGTCGACCGGGGCGAGCGGCGCGTCGCGGCCGACGAGGAGCCGCGCCCCGAGCGCCGTCATCGCCTCCGGATTGCCGGCATACTGCGCCCGCACGAGCGCCTGGAAACGCGGATCGGGAACGGACGCCGCTTCGGTCATCCGGCGGGAGTTACTTCCTGTAAGTGATCGTGAGATCGCCGACGTTGTCGACGTGTCCTTCGACCTTGTCGCCCGCGTTCACGGGACCGACGCCGGCGGGCGTGCCCGACATGATGACGTCACCGGCGCGCAGCGTGATCAGCTTCGAAAGATACGCGATCGTCTCCGGTACGTTCCAGATCATTTCCGACAGGTCGCCCTGCTGCCGCACCTCTCCGTTCACCTTGAGCCAGATCGCGCCTTTCGCGGGGTGGCCGACCATCGCGGTGGTCTTCAGCGGGGTGCACGGCGCCGAATTGTCGAAAGCTTTGCCCATCTCCCACGGCCGGCCCATTTTCTTCGCCTCGCCCTGCAGGTCGCGGCGCGTCATGTCGAGGCCGACGCCGTAGCCGAAGACGTGGCCGAGCGCCTCGTCCACGGGTATGTCGGAGCCGCCCTTGCCGATCGCGACGATCATTTCGATCTCGTGGTGCAGGTCTTCGGTCATCTGCGGATAGGGGAGGGACGAGCCGCTCATCACGATCGCGTCGGTCGGCTTCATGAAGAAAAACGGCGGCTCGCGGTCGGGATCGTGCCCCATCTCGCGCGCGTGCTCGGCATAGTTGCGACCGACGCAGTAGATGCGTCCCACCGGGAACTGCTGGTTGCTTTCGGCGACCGGCAGCGTGACCACCCCGGGAAACTCGACGGCATAGCTCATGAGGCTCCTTTGCTGACTCGAATAAGCATCGTCACTCTGGACAAGACCGCGAGGCGGTCGCGATCCATGGCTTTCGCCACAATGACGACGGGCAATCTTCACGTATCAGCGGCACACCGCTCTAGCCCTTGCGCTCGACGACGATGAAAAATCCCATCGGGATGCGGGTGAACTGGACGAGATCGAAGCGCTCGATGAACTTCGGGAGCCACCACTCGGGCGGCTTCTGTATGAGGTGCGCGTTGCGCCCGTCGAGCAGCACTTTCACCGCGGGCTTGGTATGCACGGTGAACACGCCGACGCCGGCGGTGACGCGCTTCAGATCGTCGAGCACGTTGTCGATCAAGTCGGGCTCGATGTGCTCGAGCACGTCTATGCATGCGACGAGCTTGCACGGCTCGGGGCGGTCGGCCCACTGGGGTATCGCGGGATCGTAGTGGTGGATTTCGAGCTGCCGCTCGAGCAGCTCGTCGAGCGCGGCCCCGAGCCTTCCCTTCCCCGCACCGTAGTCGAGCAGCTCGACCGCGCCGGTCTGCTTCACCACGTCGGCGACGAGCGGCGCGAACTGCACCGAGGCAACGCCGTAGTTGGGATTGCGGTGCAGCTCCTGCTGCATCTTGCGGTAATCTTCGGTGATCAGGGACGCTTCGCTCATCGTTGCAAGCCGTCTCGCCGGGCGCGAACGCCGGATGAGAAGTCCGTCTGGAAAGGCGTCGATTTTACCACGCGCTCCCGCTTTGACCGATGGATGCCGCCGCCAGTCTCTGGACGCTTTTCGCGAGCAGTTTCCTCGCCGCGACCCTGCTGCCCGGAGGCTCCGAAGCGGTCCTCTACGCGGTGCTCAAAGGCCATCCGGACACCGCGTGGACCGCAGTCGGCATCGCCACGATCGGCAACACTCTGGGCGGGCTGACCTCGTACCTCGTCGGGCGACTCATCCCTCGCACGCGCCCGCTAAAGGGGCTTGCCGGCGTGCAGCGCTACGGCGCTCCGGTGCTGCTGCTCGCGTGGGTGCCCTTCATCGGAGACGCGCTTTGCGTGGCTGCGGGGTGGCTGCGACTCAACATCGCGCTCGCGGCTGCATACATGGCGATAGGCAAGCTCGCGCGGTACGCAGCGATCGCTGCGCTCATGTAGAGTCCCTGCCGCCTCCTCGCACGCTCTTTGCTCACCCCCTCATCATGACATCCCGCCTGCGCGAAATCCCCTACAACTACACTTCGTTCTCGGACCGCGAGATCGTGATCCGGCTCCTGGGCGAGCCCGCCTGGGACGCGCTCTCCGCGTTGCGCAACGAAAGGCGCACCGGGCGCTCGGCGAAGATGCTCTACGAAGTCCTCGGCGACATCTGGGTGGTCACCCGCAATCCGTACATCGAGGACGAGCTCATCACGTATCCGAAGCGCCGCGCCGCCCTGATCGCGGAGATGCGCGACCGGATCGCCGCAATCGAAGCGCGCCGCACGAAGAGGAGCAACGAGCACGTGACGACGCTGCTCACCGCAGCCGCTGCCGCGGTCGATCGCTTCGAGCAGCGCTTTCGCGACACGTACGACCTGAGAAAGCGCGTCACCGGGCGCCTCGCCGGCATCACGCGCGGCGACAACGTGCAGTTCGACGGGCTCGCGCGCGTCTCGCACGTCACCGATGCGACCGACTGGCGCGTGGAATATCCGTTCGTCGTCATCAATCCCGACAGCGAAGAGGAAGTCGCGGCCATCGTGCTCGCCTGCATCGATCTCGGCCTCACGATCATTCCGCGCGGCGGCGGCACGGGTTACACGGGCGGTGCGATTCCGCTCACGCCGCTCTCGGCGGTAATCAATACCGAGAAGCTGGAGGCCATGAGCCGCATAGAAGAGTCGCTGCTGCCGGGTGTCGCCAAGCCGGTGCCGGTTTTGCGCTGCGGCGCGGGGGTCGTCACCAAGCGCGCAATGGAAGCCGCCGACGCGGCGGGGCTCGTTTTCGCGTGCGACCCGACGTCGTCGGACGCTTCCTGCATCGGCGGCAACGTCGCGATGAACGCGGGCGGCAAGAAAGCCGTGCTGTGGGGAACGGCGCTCGACAACCTCGCGTCGTGGAAGATGGTGACGCCCGAGGCGAAGTGGATGCTCGTCGAGCGGCTGGACCACAACCTCGGCAAGATCCACGACGTCGAAGTCGCGAAGTTCAGGATCACGCGCTATGCAGCGGACGGCAGAACGGCCGCGGGCGAGCCCGGGATCCTGGAAATTCCGGGCCGCGTCTTCAGGAAGGCGGGGCTCGGCAAGGACGTCACCGACAAGGCGCTGGGCGGCCTTCCGGGCATACAGAAAGAAGGCTGCGACGGCATCATCACGCAGGCGACTTTCATACTGCACCGCATGCCGCCCGCGGTGCGCACCGTGTGTCTCGAGTTCTTCGGGCAGGTGCGCGAGGCGGTGCCTTGCATCGTCGAGATTCGACGCTACCTCGATGCGCAGCCCGGCGGCGCCCGGCTCGCGGGGCTCGAGCACCTCGACGAGCGCTACGTGAAAGCGGTCGGCTACGCGACCAAGACGCGCCGGCCGGGACGACCGAAGATGGTGCTGATCGGCGACATCGTGGGCGAAAGCGAAGACGCGGTCGCCGCGGCCGCTTCGCACGTAGTGCGGCTCGCGAACGCGCGCGGGGCCGAGGGCTTCATCGCGGTCGCGCCCGACATCCGCAAGAAATTCTGGCTCGACCGCGCGCGCACCGCCGCGATCTCGAAGCACACCAACGCGTTCAAGATCAACGAAGACGTGGTGATCCCGATCGAGGGGCTCGGCGGTTATTCGGACGGCATCGAGCACATCAACATCGAGCTCTCGATCAGGAACAAGCTTAAGCTGGTGGCGGCGATCGAAACCCTGCTCGAAGGCGAGCTGCCGCTCGCGCGGCGCGAGGAAATCGGCTCCGGCGCGGAGCTGCTCGCCGACCGCGTGGTGCTCGCGAAGAAGCTCGTCGCCGAGATCGGCCAACGCTGGAGGTGGCTCCTCGAGAACCTCGACCAGCCGCTGGGCGCGCTTACCCGGAACGCGCCGCAGCCCTATGCGCCCGCGATCGCCGAAGCGCTGGAAAGCGGGCGCGCCGAAACGCTTTTTCATCTGCTGCAGGATTACACGATCCGCGTGTCGTGGAAAACCGAGCTCTGCGCGATGCTCGGCGACATTTTCGACGGGCGCCCCTTCACGCCGATCGTGAAGCTGATCGAAGCCACGCACAAACAGGTGCTGAGAAGCCGCGTCTTCGTGGCGCTGCACATGCACGCGGGCGACGGCAACGTGCACACCAACATTCCGGTCAACTCCGACGATTACGGGATGCTGCAGGAAGCGGCGGAAGCCGTCGCGCGCATCATGAAGCTCGCTGTCTCGCTGAACGGCGTCGTCTCCGGCGAGCACGGCATCGGCATCACCAAGCTCGAGTTTCTCGACGCCGACAAGCAGCAGGCTTTCCAGGAATACAAGCAGCGCGTCGATCCCGAAGGCCGTTTCAACAAAGGCAAGCTCCTGCCGGGCGCCGATCTGCGCAACGCCTACACGCCGAGCTTCTCGCTGATCGGCACCGAAAGCCTGATCCTCGAGCAGTCCGAAATCGGGCGCATCGCCGGCATGATCAAGGACTGCCTGCGCTGCGGAAAGTGCAAGCCCGTGTGCGCGACCCACGTGCCGCGCGCGAACCTGCTCTACAGCCCGCGCAACAAGATACTCGCGACGAGCCTCTTGACCGAAGCGTTCCTCTACGAAGAGCAGACCCGCAGAGGCATTTCGCTCAAGCACTTCGAGGAGTACGGCGACGTCGCCGACCACTGCACGGTGTGCCACAAGTGCGTGAACCCGTGCCCTGTCGACATCGACTTCGGCGATGTCTCGGTTGCGATGCGGAACTTCCTCCGCCGCAACCGCAAGCGGCGGCCGAAGATCGGCATCGCCGCCTCGATGTTGTTCCTGAACGCGACCGATCCCACGACGATCAACGCGCTGCGGCTCGGCATGATCCGCATCGGCTACTCCGCGCAGCGGCTCGCGCATCGCGCGGCGAAGGCCCTCGGCCTCGTGCAGCGGCAGACGAAGCGACCGCCCGCGACCGTGGGCCTGCCTTCGGTGCGGACGCAGATCATCCACTTCGTCAACAAGCCGATGCCCGGCGGCTTACCGAAGAAAAGCTCGCGCGCGCTCCTCGACATCGAGGACCCGCGCATCGTGCCGATCATCCGCGACCCGCAACGATCGGCCGAAGACGCGGATGCCGTTTTCTACTTCCCGGGCTGCGGCTCGGAGCGTCTCTTCGGCCAGGTCGGATTGGCGACCCAGGCGATGCTCTACGACATCGGCGTGCAGACGGTGCTGCCCCCGGGTTACCTCTGCTGCGGCTATCCGCAGACCGCCGCGGGCGATGAGCACAAGGGGCAGGCGATCACGACGGCGAACCGCGTGCTCTTTCACCGCATCGCCCACACGCTCAACTATCTCGACATCAGGACCGTGATCGTGTCGTGCGGCACGTGCATGGACCAGTTGATCGGCTATCAGTTCGACAAGATCTTCCCGGGATGCCGCCTCCTCGACATCCACGAATACCTGCTCGAGAAAGGCGTGAAGCTGGACGGCGTGAACGGCGTGCGCTACATGTATCACGACCCCTGCCACACCCCGATGAAGACCTACCAGCCGCTCAGGGTCGTGAACGAGATCATGAACCAGCCGGTCGCCCTCAACGACCGCTGCTGCGGGGAATCGGGCACTTTCGCCGTGGGACGGCCCGACATCGCAACCCAGGTGCGCTTCCGCAAGGAATTCGAGATGCGCAAAGGCGCCGAAGCGTTGCGCGCCGACGGCTTCAAAGGCGAAGTGAAGATACTCACGTCGTGCCCCTCGTGCCTCCAGGGCCTCGCGCGCTACGACAACGATTCGGGCACGCAGGCCGATTACATCGTCGTCGAGATGGCGAAACACCTGCTCGGCGAGAACTGGATGGCCGATTACGTGAAGAAGGCGAATGACGGCGGGATCGAGCGGGTGCTTCTGTAGACCTGATGTCGTGGGTGCGTAGGACGCGCCGGTAACGCACCGCGGTGCGTTACCGACGCCCCGACCGCTCCGCTCCCTACGAAAGAGACGTGAACTCAGAAGACTACTTTTCGCCCGATTACGAAACCGCCCGCGGGCGCTTTCGGCTCGCCGCGGTGTCGGCGGGCGCGGCGGTACACGCGATAACGCTTCCCGCAAGAGGCCCGCAGGGGGAGCCGCTCTCCATCGACATCGCGTGGGTCGGCTCCGCGAATCCGCGCCGCGTTTTCCTGCATACGAGCGGACTGCAC
>CAZULX010000224.1:0-3782 GCA_964621335.1 uncultured Streptomycetaceae bacterium | reverse complement strand
CCGCGCGGTTGAATCCGGACGACTTCCCGGATCTCATCGAGTGGCGCGACGGGATGGATCAGCATTACACCAGGCTCTGGCTGGACTGGACCTACGGCGGCATGTGGAAGCGCGGCGTGCTCGAAGATCGCGTGCGCATGCTCGTCGTCATCGGCCAGTGCATCGGCATGAACGAGCTCGACGAGCTTCCGACCCATCTGCGGAGCGCCCTTGCCAGCGGCGCCGCGCCGCGGGAGGTGTTCGAGGTGATCCTCCAGTTGAGCGTCTATATCGGTTACCAGCGCGTGGTGCGCGCCGCGCGCATGTTCCGCGAAGTGCTGAGCGCGGCCGGGCGCCTGGACGAAATCACGAAGACGCAGCTGCCGCTCGAAGGCCGCAACCCGGCGCGCACGCTCGAGACCGACCGGCCGACCTGGCAGGTCTCCGCCGAGCAGTTCCCGCGGCGCGAGGCGCTCGTGGAGAAGTACGGCTGGGAAGGGATCGGTTCGGGACTGCGCCTCCAGCCCACCCATCACCCGCAAACGCTCGTGCTGCTCGACAGCATCGATCAGAACTTCTGCAAGCTCTGGCTGGACTGGGTGTACGGCGGGATGTATACGCGCCAGATTCTCGACGACAGGACGCGGGAGCTCGTCGTAGTGGGTGAGCTCATCGTGCTCGGAGAAGCCGCCCAGATCCAGAACCACATGCGTGCGGCGCTCATGCTCGGCGTGCCCCCGCGGCAGGTGCTCGAAGTCGTGTTGCAGTCGACGATCTACGTCGGCATGCCGAGCATGACGCGCAACATACGCCTGCTCGTGGGCATCCTCGAGGAGGAGAAGCGCATGAACGAGATCACCCAAACGCAGCTGCCGCTGCCTTTCTGAACCCACGGGCGTCATGAAGGCCGGGCGGTGCGGCCGGCGGCTCCCGCTGCGGTAGTCCATGCAATCGAGTTGCATGTGTGGCGGCGTTCGTGCTGTAATTGCCGCCCCCATGCCTGCAACCTTCAAAGACGCTGCCGAAGCGATGCTCTCGCGTGCCCGCGTGCGCATCACGCGCGCGCGTGTCGAGGTCCTCGCCGTGCTGCTGGGCGCCGAGCGCGCGCTCACCCACCACGAAGTGGAAAGCCGCATCGCCCGCTCGCCGGGCGTAGACCGCGTGACGGTCTATCGCGTGCTCGACTGGCTGAGCCGCGAAGGCTTTGCGCACAAGATCGCGGGCGACGATCGCGTCTCGCGCTACAACGCCGCGGAGCACGCGCACGAGCAGGCGCACGCCCATTTTCAGTGCGCGCGCTGCGGCACGGTGATCTGCCTGGACGACGTCGACGAGGCTCCGCGCGTGCGCGTGCCCAGGGGCTTCGTGCTCCACAAGGTGGTGCTCACCGCAAAGGGCTTTTGTGCGACGTGCGCGCACGCGGACGCGGCCGCGCGCCGCAATGCGCCCCGCCGGGCGCGCCATTAGCATGTACGCCGCGGCGAGCGCCCGACGGATGCTTTTCTGCAACTCCCTTGCAGAGAGTGACTCGCCATAGACGCCACCCTGCTCTGGATCATCGGAGCGTGCATCGCCGGCGGAGCGCTCAGCCTCGCCGCGGCGGCACTGCTCTCGTTCAGTTTCATCGGCGCCTGGCTGCCGCGCATGGTGAGCTTCGCGGTGGGCGCGATGCTCGCTGCCGCGTTTTTGCATCTGCTGCCCGAGGCGATCATGCAGGCGAGCAGCATCGAAGGCGTGTTCGCGACGACGCTGGGGGGGCTGCTCGGCTTCTTCCTGCTCGAGAAGGCCGCCTTATGGCGCCACCATCACGAGCACGGCGCGGCGCACGGTGCGGGACACGCGTCGCACTCGCACGCTCACGGCCCGCGCCCGATCGCCGCCGTGGTGGTGATCGGCGACGGCTTTCACAACTTCGTCGACGGCGTGCTGATCGCCTCGGCGTTCGTCGTGAGCCCCGCGCTCGGCATCGGTGCGACGCTCGCCATCGTCGCGCACGAGGTGCCGCAGGAGACCGGGGACTTCATCGTGCTGCTCGACTGCGGTCTCACCCGCATGCAGGCGCTCGCGCTCAACGTCGCCTCGAGTCTCACCGCGGTGGTGGGCGGCATCGTGGGGTACTACGCGCTCAGCTACGCCGAAGGCGCGACGCCCTATCTACTCGCGCTCGCCGCGGCGAGCTTCATTTACATCGCGGTGGCCGATCTCATACCCGGCCTGCATCGCGCATCGGACACGCGCAGCACCGCGTGGCAGGTGTCGCTGATTGCGGCCGGTGTGGTCGCGATCGCCGTGCCTTACGCGCTGCTGCACTCACATTGACTTCATAAGACAACCCGGAGCCTGGGCGCTACCTGCCGCCCGTGCGGTGGTCATACGGCATCGCGCACGCCCTGCGGGGTCTCGCGCCATGCAGCGAGAGAAAGGAAGACGATGGAACGCGCAAAAATCAGACTGGGGCCGGCAGCTTGCGGCCTCATCATCCTGTCCGGCCTCACCGGGGTGTCCGCGTATGCCGGCGAGAAGCACGTGCACGGGCATGCGGTGCTACAGGTTGCCGTGGATGGGAACCGACTGCAGCTCAATTTCAGGAGCCCGCTCGACAACCTCATCGGTTTCGAGCACGCGCCGCGCACCGACAAGCAGAAGGATGCGGTGCGGCGCATGGCCGAACAGCTGAACAAGTCCGGGCAGCATTTCGTGCCCACGGCCGAAGCGCGCTGCACGCCCGGAGCGGTGAAGCTCGCCTCGCCGGTGATTGACTCCGCCCTGCTCGGGCCAGCCGCGCCCCGGCCCGCAGCCGACAAGCCGCCCGCCAAAGCGGCCCGCGACAATAAAGGGCAGAAGGGGCACGCCGAGATCGAGGCTGAGATCGAGTTCCGCTGCGAGCATCCCGAGAAGCTCACCCGTCTCGAGGTGAATCTCTTCGACGCCTTTCGGGGTGTGAAGCGCATCGACGTACAGGTCGTGGGCGCGCGCAAACAGGCGGCGGCGAGGCTGACCCCGAAGAGCCGCCGCGTTTCCTGGTGAGCGATGGCGAGCGCGCCCGCAATTCGTGCCGTATCGCAGGCCGTGAACGGGCTTCGGCCGGTCTTCGGACTCACCGGCCGGGGTTACTTGCGGCCGTAGAAGCCGATCCGGTTGCGCCCGGCCTGCTTGGCGCCGTACATGGCGGTGTCGGCGCTCTTGAGGAGCTCTTCGCCGGTCGTGCCGTGGTCGGGGAAGGCGCAAACGCCGATGCTCACCGTCACGGCCACGTCGTTGCCTTCGATCCAAAGCGGCATCGCGACTTCCTTCAGTATTTTGTCCGCGATCGTGGAGACCGCAGCCATGTCGTCGATCTCGAGCAGGATCACGGCGAACTCGTCCCCGCTCACGCGCGCGACGGTATCGGAGTCGCGCACGCAGCTTTTCAGGCGCGCGGCGGACATTTTCAGGAGCGTGTCGCCGGTGGCGTGTCCGAGACTGTCGTTCACGCCCTTGAAGCGGTCGAGATCGAGATAGAGCACGGCGAACTTGCGCCGCATGCGCGAGGTGATGGCGATCGCGTGCCCGAGCCTGTCGTTGAGCAGATTCTTGTTCGCAAGCCCGGTGAGCATGTCGTGGCTCGCCTGGTGCTCGAGCTCGAACTCGTAGTTCTTGAGCTCGGTCACGTCGGTGTGGATGCCGACGAAATGCGTAACGACTCCCGAGCCGCTGCGCACCGGCGAGATCCGCACGTCGTTCCAGAATAGCGTGCCGTCCTTGCGGTAATTGCGGAGCAGCACCGCGGCATCGCCGCCGGAGGCGATCGCCTCGCGCAGCCG
>CAZULX010000223.1:0-2905 GCA_964621335.1 uncultured Streptomycetaceae bacterium | reverse complement strand
GACATCGCAGAGACGGTGGCGGTGAAGCGTGCGTTCGGCGATCATGCGCGCAAGCTCGCGGTGAGCTCGACGAAATCGATGACGGGTCACCTGCTGGGCGCCGCGGGCGGCATCGAAGCGGTTTTTACGGCGCTAGCGATCCGCGATCAGGTCGCGCCGCCGACCATCAACCTGGCGAAACAGGATCCGCAGTGCGACCTCGACTACGTTCCGAATACCGCGCGGCCCATGAAGATCGACGTGGCGATGTCGAATTCTTTCGGCTTCGGGGGCACCAACGGCACGCTCGTCTTTCGCAAAGTCTGAACATCCCCCTCCGCGCGATGGCGCGGAGGCTGCGCTGACAGGCATGATTCTCGTGAACGGAGTCCTGGCGAGCGAGGTTTCCGCAAGAGACCGCGGCCTCGCTTACGGCGACGGCGTATTCAGGACTTTTGCGGCGCACGCAGGCCGGCCCCTGCACTGGCGACGCCAGTATGAGAAGCTCGCACACGACTGCGCCGTGCTCTCGCTGCGCGTTCCCGAAGCGCCCGTTCTGGAAGGCGAGGTGAGGGTGGCGTGCGGCGCGAGATCCAGGTGCACCGTGAAAATCGTAGTGACTCGAGGGCCGTGCGTTAGGGGCTACGCCTATGGACGCGATGGTGACCCGACGCGCATTGTCATCGCGGACGAGCCCCCCGGCTATCCCGATGCGCACGCCGCGGTCGGCGTAAAGGCGCGCCTCTGCGCGCTCAAGCTCGCCCACCAGCCCGCACTGGCGGGCGTGAAGCACCTGAACCGCCTGGAAAACGTCATGGCACGCGCCGAATGGGACGATCCTGACATCGCCGAAGGGCTACTGTGCGACAGCGGCGGCCGCGTGATCGGGGGCACGATGACGAACGTCTTCATCGTCACGGGCGGCTCGCTCTCCACCCCGGCCCTGGATCAATGCGGTGTCTCCGGCGTTACCCGTGACCGTGTCATCGAGGCCGCCGGGCGCCTCGGCATCACGTGCCGAATCGCCGCCATCCCATGGTGCGAGGTCATCGAAGCCGGCGAGGTTTTCCTGGTGAACAGTCTGGCCGGGGTGTGGCCGGTACGCGAGCTCGAGAGCCGGGCGCAGAAGCCCGGACCCGTGACGCAGCGACTGCAGCGCGCGCTCGAAGAAGAAGACGATGCTCAGGCGTTATAAGTACGGGACGATCGCGCTCGCGTTCCTGGGCGTGCTGCTCGCGCTATGGTGCGTGCGCTACCCGCTGCATGATCTTCCGCTCAAAAGCTCGCCGCTGCAGTTCAGCATCGCGTCCGGCAGCAGCCTGCGCGGCGCTACGCAGCAGATGGTGGAGGCGGGCGTGTTGCGCTCGGCGCTGCCTTTCGAAATCCTCACGCGGCTTCTAGGCGAGCCCACGAACATCAAAGCCGGCAACTACGAGGTGGCAAAAGGCCTCACGCCGCTCGAGCTCATGGAGAAGATTACCCGCGGGGAGGGTTACACCACGCTCTCGATAACCTTCGTCGAAGGCTGGAACTTCCGCCAGCTGCGCAAGGCGCTCGATGACCATCCGGGCTTGAGCCACGACTCGCGATTCCTGTCGGAACAGGACATTCTGCAGCGTCTCGCGATCTCCCATGCCTCGCCTGAAGGCCTTTTCTTTCCGGATACCTTCCATTTCAGTCTCGGCGTGTCGGACTTCAGCATCCTGCGCCGGGCGCATCAGCTCATGCAGAAGCATCTTGCTGCCGAATGGGAGCGGCGAGCGGCGGATCTTCCGCTCTCGAGCCCCTACGAAGCACTGATACTTGCTTCGATCGTCGAGAAGGAGACGGGAAAGGCGGTCGAGCGCTCGATGATATCCGGGGTATTTATCAACCGCCTGAGGCTGGGGATGCGTCTGCAAACCGACCCCACCGTTATCTACGGTCTCGGCGAGCAGTTCGACGGCAACCTTCGCAAGCAGGACCTGGTCTCGGACAACCCGTATAACACCTACACCCGCGCGGGGATGCCGCCGACCCCGATCGCGATGCCCGGGCTCGCCTCATTGCACGCCGCACTTCATCCGACGCAGACCGATGCGCTCTATTTCGTCGCGAAGGGCGACGGCAGCTCCCATTTCTCGCGCAGCCTCGACGAGCACGATCGCGCAGTGACCAAGTATCAGCGCTCGGGGCGGCGCGATGCGCGCTAAGTTCATCACTGTCGAAGGTCTGGACGGCGCGGGGAAAACCACGCACCTCGCCTGGCTGCGCCAGGCCCTTGAAACGCGCGGCATCGCCGTTTGCGCGACGCGCGAACCGGGCGGCACGCCGCTGGGTGAAACGCTGCGGGCGCTGATACTCGATCCGCGACAAAGCCTCGCTCCGGAAACCGAAGCGCTCCTCATGTTCGCCTCGCGCCAGCAGCACCTCGACGCGGTTATCCGCCCGGCGCTGGCGAGCGGAACGTGGGTGCTGTGCGACCGCTTCTCCGACGCGAGCTTCGCTTATCAGGCGGGCGGCAGCGGGGTTGCATGGGAGAAGATCGAAATCCTCGAAAAGTGGGTGCAGGGCGACCTGGAACCCGACCTCACCGTGTATTTCGACGTGGACCCCCGCACGGCGAAGGCCCGGCTGGATGCGATCAAGTCCCCCGACCGGTTCGAGCAGGAACGCCAAGGCTTTCACGAGCGCGTGAGGGCGGCTTACCTACGACGCGCACGGGAGCATCCCACGCGGATACGGATTATCGCGGGCAATGCGGCAATTTCCGATATTCAGGTGAAACTTGAAGGGATCGTTTCAAGCATTTGTACAAATGTATAAATATCAGCTTAGGTCGGATTCCCCACTTTTTTGGTACTTTGAATTAGATAACACGTTCTAAAGTTGAATATGCAACCCTTTCCGTGGCACAGCGCGATTTTCCAGCAACTGATTGCGGCCA
>CAZULX010000222.1:0-4810 GCA_964621335.1 uncultured Streptomycetaceae bacterium | reverse complement strand
ACACCGATCGGATAGCTGAACTTCTGGTAACCGTCGCCCACGCGCAGGTCGCCGGTCTCCGGCGAGTTCAAATCCCAGCACGTCGAGTGCGCGCCCGACCAGTGTCCCGCGGCGCTCGCACCAATAGCGAGCGCCATCTCGAGCCCCTGCCCCGTATTGAACTTCGTGCCTCTCACTTTCGCGAGGTCCCAGTTAGGTCCGAGGTAACGTGCGCGCATCTCTGCGTTCGCTTCGAATCCGCCGCACGCGAGCACCACCGCTTTCGCGTGCAACTTGAATGTGTCGCCGCGTGAAGCACAATGCACGCCAACCACTCGCCGCGACTCGAGCACGAGGTCGCGCGCGTGCGTGTGATGGCGCACTTCGATGCCCGCTTTCTGCGCGGCGCGGTAATAGGCCTCGAGGAGTCCCGGTCCGCCGCCCCAAACTTCGCACGGCAGCCCGCCCCAGAATTTGTAGCGCCCATCGACTTTCACCGCCTGGCGGCCAAAGCTCGCCTGGAAACGCACGCCCTGCTCGCGCATCCATTTGAGCGTCGCGTGACTATTGTCGACGAGCGTCTCGACGAGCTCCGGATTGCAGCGGTATTGCGTGAGGCGCCCGACGTCTTCGAGATAGTGCTCGCGCAGGTACAGACCGAAATCGGAGCTCGCGATCTCCTCTTCGGTGAGGTCGGGAACGATCTCCCGCAGGTCTTCCACGCCGCGATACGTCGTTCGCATCTGGCCCGCCGCATAGCGCGTGTTGCCGCCTGCGTTCTCCGGGTCCGCCGCTTCGAGCACCGCCACTTTCGCGCCGAGCTCTCGCGCGGTGAGCGCAGCCGCCATCGCCGCGTTGCCCGCGCCGACGACGAGGACGTCGTAGTCGTAAGCGGCGCTCAAGCCGCTCTCCGCGGCTCGAACACCGCTTCCGCGGCGGCGCAGGCGCTGCGCACGTGCTCGACAGCCGCCGCGCGCGCCCCCGCCGCATCTTTTTTCTCGATCGCGCGCAGGATGCGCCGCATCTCGCTCGCGCTGTATTTGGCGCGGCCGGGCCGCGACATCGACCGCGCGCGCAGGAAATTGATGCGCGCGACCAGCCCCTGGAGCATCTCGCCGATGATGCGGTTGCCGCAGCCTCGCAGCATCACGTCGTAGAAGCGGCTCGTCGTGTTGAGCCTGCCGATCGCGTCGTCGGCCTCGTCGGCCTTGACGAAAGCGGCGAGCGCCTGCGCCATCTCGCGCTTCTCTTCCGCCGTCGCGCGCTCGGCGAGCAGGGCCGCGACTTCGCCTTCGAGTATCGCGCGCACGTCGTAGATCTCTTTCGCCTCCTCCCACGTGATCTCGGCGACCGAAGGCCCGCGGTTGGGGACGATCGTGATGAGCTTCTCGGCTTCGCGACGCCGCAGCGCCTCGCGCACCGAGGTGCGGCTCACTTGCATCATCTCGCAGAGATCGGCCTCGATCAGGCGCTGGCCGGGTGTGAAATAGCCCGACAGGATCGCGTCGCGCAGCCGGTTCGCGGTCTGCGTCTGTACGGTCTGCGGCTCGATCTTCAGATCCACGATGTCGCCGGTCGTTTTACCGCTCTCGGCTCGCTACCGGTTGATCGGAATTCCCGCGGCCTTGATGATCTTCGCCCACTTCGCCACGTCCGCCCGCAGTATCTTTCCGAGTTCCTCCGGCGTGGAAGGCTCGGGGTCGAGGCCGGCGCGCGACAGTTGCTGAGCGAGCTCGGGCGACCCCAACGCTTTCACGATCACCGAGTTCAGACGCGCGATGATGGCCGGCGGCGTACCGGCGGGCGCGAATACGCCGAACCACGACTCGAACTCGTATTCGGGCACTGCGGCCTCGATCACCGTGGGAACGTCGGGCATGCTGGGCGCCCGCTTCGCGCCGGTGACCGCAAGGATCCGGAGCCGGCCGGCTTTCACGTGGGGCGCTGCGGTGGGAAGGGCGGGGATGGAGAAGTGCACCTGTCCCGCCCCCGTCGCAACCACCGACGGGCCGCCGCCCTTGAAAGGCACGTGGTTGAATTTGACGCCCCCCACGTACTCCAGATACGCGACCGAGAGATGGCCGGTGCTGCCGACCCCGCCCGAGCCGTAATCGAGCTTGCCCGGCTCTTTTTTCGCGAGCGCGATGAAATCCTTCATGGTCTTCACCGCGAGCGCGTTCTTCACGACGACCGCGTTCGGGGTGCTGCCGATACGCGCGACCGGAACGAGACTCTTCAGCGCGTGGTAAGGCAGCCTCGCGTATAGCGTCTGGTTGATCGCAAGCCCGATGTGCGCCACGAGTATCGTGTGGCCGTCGGGCGGCGAGGCGGCCGCGAGCGCGGTGCCTATCGTGGCGCCCGCGCCCCCGCGATTGTCGACGACCACAGTCTGGCCGATCCCTTCGCCGATTTTCGCGCCTACGAGCCGGCCCACCAGATCGCTGGTGCCGCCCGGGGCGAAAGGAACGATGAAACGGACCGGCCGCGTGGGATAGCTCTGCGAGTGTGCCGCTGCGGCAAAACCGATTCCGACTGCGGCGAGTACGACGCTTACCAAAAGTCGAGCCATGCTTTTCTCCTCTGTTGTTTTATGCTTACGCGTTGATGCTCACACCTGGAGCGGCTGCAACAAGTCGCGCGCGCCCGCTGCGCGCTCCAGCGCGCGCACGCGGCTCAGGCACTCAGCGATCGCGGCCTCGGAAAGCACCCGTTTCGCGTTTCTCCTGAACTTGTCGACGAGCTCCGGATGCAGCTCCGCGCCTTCCAGCGCCGGGACCGAGAACCCGGACTTGATGTGGCGCGAGAGCGTGCGTCCGTCCTTCAACTGAATCACGACTTCCATGCCGAGGAAATCCTTGCCCTTGGTGAAGTCGAGCTTTGCCATGTCGGGATGCGGCTCGATCGTAACGCGGCGGATGATGTCGCGGATCAGTGGATCTCTCACGCGCTCTTCGCGGAACTGCTCGACTTCGAGCTGCCCGTCGACGAGTGCCGCCGCTATGCAGTAATGCAGGCTCAACTTCCCTTCGAGGCCGCTCTGCGGATCGTCGTTCCACAGCGAGTGCTGGATCATGTGGTTGCCGAGGCAGCGCACGCGCTCGACGTCCTCCGCGCGGACGCCATCCTCCTTCACCATCCGCAGCACCGCGACGATCCCCGCCTGGGTGTGGAAATTGGACGGAAAGATCTTGAAGGCGATTCCGGGGTCGAGGATTTCGAGCGGGTTGCCGATTTTCGCTTCGAGCGCGTCGAAGTCGTTCGGCTTGCCGCCCGAGAATGCGTTGGCGTAGCCGTGCTTGCCTTCGATGATGTCGCGCGCGCTGCCGAACCCGTCTTTGGTGAGCAGCGCGGCCGCCAGTCCGCCCCGTGCCGCGAGTCCCGCGTGCAAAGGTTTCACCATAAAGCCCAGCTGCGGCCGCAGGCCCGACGAGTAGCTCGCGGCGATGCCCAACGCATTCTCGGTCGCTGCGGCATCGAATCCGAGCAGGTTGGAGACGGCAGCGGCCGCGCCGAGCGTGCCGATGATCGCCGTCGGGTGGTATCCGAGGACGATCGATTGCGGGTTGATGAGGCGCCCGGCCTTGGCGCACGTCTCCAGCCCCGCTACATACGCCGCGACGAGCCGCTTGCCGTCGCCGCCGTGCGTTTCGGCGGCCGCGAAAAGCGCCGGCAGGATGACTACACTCGGGTGCCCCGCCATGCCGAACGTGGCGTCGTCGTACTCCTCCCAGTGCGCCATGGTGCCGTTGTAGAGCGCGGCAGCCTCTTCGGACATGCGCTGCCGCTCGCCGATCATCGTCGCCTCGCCCGCGGCGTACTGCGTCGCGACGTGCTTGCGAACGATCGCGAGGCCTTCGGCTTTGCATCCCGCGAGGGCGACCGCAAAATAATCCAGGACTGCGGCCTTGACCCACGGCAGCGCCGCGTCGGGAACGCTCTCGTAGGTGAGGCCGGCTATCCACGCCGACAGCGTCCTGGTGAAGCTCATGTCACTGCCCTTGAAAACATCGATCGGCCGGCGCGGCTCAAACGGACGTTTCGACGACGACTTCGTCGCCTTCGACCCTGAACTTGTGCGGGTGCTGGTCCGAGACCCACTCGGTGTAGTCGAGCACCTCCTGGAATTTCGGATCGCCGGCGCCGAGCACGTACGGCTGCGCGCGATGGTTGATGAAAGCGGGCAGGAACGAAACGCGCTCGATGCCTTTCTTTCCGATCACCGCCTTCGCCAGCATGGTCTTGCGGCAATGCGCGGGGAAGTTGTACATCCCGTTCGGCGGCTGGCACTCCGGTTCGATCTGGTACCAGATCAGGTTCCAGTCGAAAGTCCCCGTCGAGCGGCTCTTGGAACCGGTCTGCATGAAGTTGCCGATGCTGTAAAAACACACTTTGCCCTTGTAGACCTCGACCGCCTTGATCGAGTGCGCGTGGTGTCCGAGGATCAGATCGGCGCCCGCGTCGATCGCCGCGTGCGCCATCGGCTGCTGATACGTGCAAAGCGTCTTGGCGACGTGCCGCAGGCCCCAGTGCATCATGGCCCGCACGCCCACGATGCGACCGTCGTCGACGGCGACCCACACCGGCGACGGGCCGAAGGGGTTGTCGTGGTGCTTCCAGCGGAAGAACGCCTCGTTCGGCTCGGCGGGGTCCCACTCCAGGGCCGTGGCGCAGACCTGCAGGACCTCGGCGAGGTCGCTGTCGGCGGCCAGGCGCACGTCGTACGACGCCAGCGTGCGGCTCGGGGCGACGCCGTCGCCCGTTCCTCCGCGCTCGTCCGGGTGGACGCGCTGGTTCGCCGCCATGGGGCCTCCGTCGTGGTGCCGTTGCTCCG
>CAZULX010000221.1:0-3817 GCA_964621335.1 uncultured Streptomycetaceae bacterium | reverse complement strand
GGCGGTGCAGCGACTGGCCGAGTTCGAGCCCGATCACGCCGGGGCCCATCACGGCGACCGACCCGGGAAGGTCGGTCCAGTCGAAGACGTCGTCGTTGATGATGAGGCGATTCCCCAGCGCCTTGAAAGCCTCGGGATAGCTCACGCGCGATCCGGTGGCGATGACGACGCTCTTCGCGGTAATCCGCGTGTGCTCGTCCACGAGCAGTGTGCGGTCGTTCTCGAAGCGCGCGTAGCCGCGGATGCGATCGGCTTCAGGAATACGCTCGACGTCGCGCAGCACGAAACCGACGAAGCGGTCGCGTTCGCTGCGCACCCGCGCCATGACTTCGCGCCCGTCGACGCGGATCCCGCCGTCGATGTGCACGCCGAAGCGCGGCGCAAGCTCCGCCTGGTGCACCGCTTCGGCCGCCGCGATGAGGAGCTTGCTCGGCATGCAGCCCACGCGCGCGCAGGTGGTGCCGTGCTCGCCGCCTTCGATCAGCGCGGCGGAAGCGCCCGCGGCCTTCGCCGCGCGATACGCGGCGAGCCCTGCGGTGCCTGCACCGATGATGGCGACGTCGACGTTCAGCGTTTTCATCACGCGGCCTTTTTCGCCGCTTCGAAGTACTTCTGCACGTCGTCCGCGCTGCCGATCAGCTTGCCGCCGATGAAGACCTGCGGCCACGTGCCGGCACCGGAGACGCCGCGCAGCGTGCTCGACTTGACGTTTCCGCCGAGGGTGATCTCGTCGTACTTGACGCCGTTGTCGTCGAGCACCGCCTTGGCGCGCGCGCAATGCGGGCAGCCCGGCTTCGCGAAAATAACGACCGGTTCCGGCGCACTCGCTTTCGGGTCCAGATACTTGAGCATCGTGTCGGCGTCGGAGACTTCGAACGGATCGCCTTCCTTCTCCGGCTCGATGAACATCTTCTTCACCACGCCGTCCTTGACGAGCATGGAATAGCGCCACGAGCGCTTGCCGAAGCCCAGGCTCGACTTGTCCACGAGCATGCCCATGCCCTTGGTGAAATCCCCGTTGCCGTCGGGGATGACGGTGATGTTCTCCGCTTCCTGGTCGCGTTTCCACTGGTCCATCACGAACGTGTCGTTCACCGACACGCACACGATGTCGTCCACGCCTTTCGCCTTGAGCACGGAGGCGAGCTCGTTGTAGCGCGGCAGGTGCGTGCTCGAGCAGGTCGGCGTATACGCCCCCGGCAGCGAAAACAGCACCACGGTCCTGCCTTTGAACAGCTCGTCGGTGGTGACGTCCTTCCATTTCTCGTCGACGCGGGTCTTGAAGGTCACTTTCGGGACCGGTTTGCCTTCCAGTTCATTGGCGCTCGGCAGCATGGAATTCCTTTCGATTGCGGATGAATAAGCTCGAGAGCGATGCAAGATACAGGCGCGCTGCCGGCGCGGCCAACTGAATGTCCCTATGGGAGCGATAGGCAAAACCTTAAGCGCCCGCCTAAGATACCGATCGTGGCACCCCGAATCTGAAGTTCGTAGGGTGGGCAGTGCATCACCGATGCACCCTACAGTGCACCGCCTCGGCCGGTGCATCACCGATGCACCCTACGGTAGGTAGGAATTGACCCAGCGTATTAGCAATCCGCCCGCTTCAGAGGAGCGCAAATGACCGTCAAGTTGAACCATACGATCGTGCACGCTCACGACAAGCGCACTTCGGCCGAGTTCGTGGCCGAAATCCTGGGGCTCGGTGCGCCGGTCGCGTTCGGCCCGTTTCTGTGCGTGCAGACCGGCAACGAAGTGACGCTCGACTTCCTCGAGACCGACGAAGAGATCCAGGTGCAGCACTACGCGTTTCTCGTAAGCGACGCCGAGTTCGACGATATCTACGCGCGCATCGAGGCGCGCAAGCTCCCCTACTGGGCCGATCCCGCGCGACAGAAGCCCAACACCATCAACAGCCACGACGGCGGCCGCGGCGCTTATTTCGAAGACCCGAGCGGAAACCTGCTCGAGATCATCACTCGCCCTTACGGCAGCGGGGGATAATCGCGCGATCTGAAACGCATCATTCCCACAACCTGTCGGGCAGCGGGAGACCGGCAAGATCCCCGGGCGTGAGCGGGCGATCCGGTTCGATGCCCATGCGCTCCAGCACCGCCACGAGCTGCCTGCAATGCTGGGCGGAGTGCCACGTGACGCGCTCGAAGACCCTGTGCGCGTTGGTATCGCCGTAATAGGTCTTCAGCGTACGGGAGAGCGAACGGTCCTCGAGGCCGGCCCACCACGCCTCATACCGCTTCCAGACGTCCGCTCCATAACGCGCGATGTCGTCCCCCGACTTCATCGAATCGGGAGGCTCGTTATCCGCTATCTTCACCGAATACTCCGCGCCGTCCCACGTTTCGAGGAAGGCTTCGCCGATGCGGAACACGTGATAGCACAGCGTTCTGATCACCCGTTCGCGGTGCGGGATGACGCGCTCGAGCAGGCGCTCGACCGGGAACTGTCGCGCGTAACGCTGACCTGCCGAGAAAACCATCTCGTACTTCCGGTACAGCTCTTCCGGAGTAAGCCCCGGCGCCGCCGAAACCGCGCTTCCGATGAACTTCGCGAACGGCTCCAGCATCTGGCCGAAGGCATACTTGTCGCCTTTCACCAGCACGGGCACCTTGCGCAGCCCGAACTTCTCATACAGCAGCTCGCGGCCGCCGGCGTCGTTCAGGACGTCGACGACGACAAAATCAATTCCGCTTTTCGAAAGAAACTCTTTCGTTCTGAGACAGCTACTTCATCCAGGCTGGGTGAAGTACGTGTACTTATCGGGTGCGAGTTCCATACTCGAAGCTCCTCTTTACATGAATACAAGCCACACGGGGATCGAACGAACGCTATTCTAGGCCGGACCCGCCCTGGAGAGTTGAGGTCGACCAGCCGGTGCGTCATTGACGCACCCTACGGGATCGGCCCCCCAACCGTAGGGTGCATTGGAAATGCACCGATCGAAACCAACGGTGCGCTACCGCACAGACGTCGTGTCGACGCGTAGCCATGCTGGAACGTTGATCATCCACAACCTGGGCCGGTAGCAGAACTGCACCTGCGCCGCAGATGCAAACCCCCACCCGTGCGTGCAAACGCGAAGGAGATTCAAATGGCCAAAGGCCAGCAACGCGGCAACAAGGAAGCGAAGAAACCGAAGCAACCCAAGAAAGTGCCCATTCCGGCGTTCAGTTCGGTCGTGCCGTCATCCAAGTCGGCGCCGGCGCCGGGCAAGACGCGGTAGCGCGCCTTCGGCGCCCGCGGCCCCTGAATCCGGCCGGCGCCTACCTCACTCCCAGCGCACGATCGAGCGACAAGCCGCCGGCACCGCGGCCGGCGAGATACAGCATGAGCGCAGCCCATGACAGATGGGTGGGCCACGCGTCCGGGTAGACGAAGATCTGGATCACCGCGGTCATCGCGAGCAGCCCCAGCGCGGACAATCGCGTAAAGAGCCCCAGCACGAGCAGGAGCGGGAGCAGGTGCTCCGCGTACGTGGCGAGATGCGCCGCGATCTCGGGGGGGACGAGAGGTACTTTGTAGTCCTCGCGGAAGAGCGTATAGGCGGTGTCGCTCACGGTGAGGAAGCCATCGACCTTGGTGCGCCCCGAGAGAAAGAAGATCGCGGCGACCGCCACCCGCGCGCAGAGGGCGAGCGCGTCATGCGTCACGATCCGGGTGAGCGTGTCGGCGCAGCGATTCCAGCCCGCGCGCAAACCGCTTTCGCGCGCGTGTGCAGCGGTGAGTGTCGAAGCCATGGCGCATCCTCCGTTGTTTTCCCTCATCCCCGACCGGCGAAAGCGCCGGCGCCCAGCAGCCG
>CAZULX010000220.1:0-2821 GCA_964621335.1 uncultured Streptomycetaceae bacterium | reverse complement strand
CGCGACATTTTCCTCGAGAGCGCGTTTTTCACGCCCGAAGCCATCGCGGGCAAATCGAGACTGCTGGGTTTCGGCTCGGACTCGTCGTTCCGCTTCGAGCGCGGCGTCGATTTTCTGGAGACGCGGCGCGCGCTCGAGCGCGCCACGGCGCTGGTGCTCGATATCTGCGGCGGAAACGCAGGTCCCATAAGCGAAGCGCGCGCAACGCTGCCGGAGCGCCGGCCTGTGAACGTGCGGTTGAGCCGCGCCGAGCGCATGCTCGGCATCACGCTCGCGCGGGGCGAAGCCGAAGACATCCTGCGCCGGCTGGGTTTTGCTTTCGACGCGCGCGAAGACGGCTATGCCGTCACGCCGCCTGCGTTCCGCTTCGACATCGCGATCGAGGAAGACCTGATCGAAGAGCTGGCGCGCATCCACGGCTACGACAGGATTCCCGCCGCCGCGCCGATCGCCCGCGCGACGCTATTGGACGCCTCTGAAGCGACGCGCTCGCGTGCCGCCGTGCGCGGCCGTTTCGCGCTGCGCGATTATCAGGAGATCGTGACCTACAGCTTCATCGATCGGCGCTGGGAGGAAGAGTTGTGCGGCAACACCGACCCGGTGGCGCTCGCCAACCCCATCGCGAGCCAGATGAGCGTGATGCGCTCGAGCTTGATCCCGGGCCTCGTCACCAGCGTCGCATTCAACGTGCGCCACCGCCAGGACCGCGTGCGTATCTTCGAGATCGGGCGCTGCTTCACGCAAGCAGGCGAGGGCGGCTATGCCCAGCCGGTGCGCGCCGGCGCTGCCGTTTACGGCGATGCCCTGGCGGAACAATGGGGCGCCGCAAGCCGCCGCGTCGACTTCTACGACGCCAAAGGCGACCTCGAAGCGCTGTTCGCCCCGGCCGCGCTGCAGATCGAAGCGGCTGCCCATCCGGCGCTTCATCCGGGCAAGTCAGGCCGCATCGTCGTCGGCGGCCGCGCGGTGGGCTGGATCGGCGAGCTCCATCCGCGCTGGCAGCAGCAGTACGATCTCCCGCTTGCGCCGGTCGTCTTCGAAGTCGATTACGACGCGCTCAAAGCGGCGCCGGTGCCCGCGTATCGCGAGATCCCGAAGTTCCCGCCGGTGCGCCGCGACCTCGCCGCGCTCTTCGACGAGGCGATTGCTCACGCGGAGGTGATCGAGGTTCTGAGGCGCGGGGCGCCGGCCGTCGTAACCGACGTCCGGCTCTTCGATGTATACCGCGGTAAAGACCTGGAAAAAGGGAAAAAAAGTCTTGCATTCATGGTGTTATTGCAGGATACTCGAAAAACTCTGACGGACGCAGAAGTAGAAGCTGCACTAGCCCACCTACGTGAGACACTACTGCAGCGATTCGATGCAAGGCTCCGCTGAGCAAAGGGAAATGATGACATTGACCAAAGCCGAGCTGGCCGACCTGCTCTTCGAGAAAGTGGGCTTCAACAAGCGCGAAGCGAAGGACATGGTGGAGTCGTTCTTCGAAGAGGTGCGCACCGCGCTCGAGAGTGGCAAAGGCGTCAAGCTTTCGGGCTTCGGTAATTTCCAGCTCCGCGACAAACCCCAGCGTCCCGGCCGCAACCCCAAGACCGGCGAGGAGATCCCGATCACTGCGCGCCGCGTGGTGACGTTCCACGCCTCCCAGAAGCTGAAGGCGATGGTCGAAGAGCATTACGGCGATGGACACGGCCAGCAACAGTCCTTCTAAAGGTCCGCTGCCGCCGATCCCGGCCAAGCGCTATTTCACGATCGGCGAAGTGAGCGAGCTCTGCGGCGTGAAGCCGCACGTGCTGCGCTACTGGGAGCAGGAGTTCACCCAGCTGAAGCCGGTCAAGCGGCGCGGGAATCGCCGCTACTACCAGCACCATGAAGTTCTTTTGATCCGCCGCATCCGCGAGCTCCTCTACGATCAGGGCTTCACGATCAGCGGCGCGCGCAATCGCTTGGACGAGCTCGTCGCAGAGCCGACAAAAGCCCCGCGCATGCCGCGTGTCCCGGGCGTCAACCTCCGCAAGGAGATCGAGAGCGTTCTCGAGCTGCTGCGGGCGTAATCCGTTATAATTCGCACCCTCGGGGCGTAGCGCAGCCTGGTAGCGTACCTGCATGGGGTGCAGGTGGTCGGAGGTTCAAATCCTCTCGCCCCGACCAACTAATCAAGTAGTTAGGTCCCCATCCTGACTGGCAAAAAAAGCGAGTTTGTCAGCGTTCTGGCAAATTCGCTCCGAGCAAGCGGTCTGTTACCCGTGCTTGTTCGGCTTCTTGCTCACCTGCGGCAGCGGGATTACATCGGTAGGCTTCCTGCGGTAGACCCTCTTCGCCATCCGCAGGTCGACATGACCACCGCGCTCCATCGCATTGACGGCATCAGGGCTGTCGCCGTAGTGTCCGATTATTCGAGCGACTCTTCGCGGTAGACTCGCGGCATGGGTTCCGTGCCATCGCTGCTCACATTCTTGCTGTTGATCGTCTCTGGCTGGGTTCAGCGGCGCCAGCTCATTGTCATCGAGTATCTTCAAGCTGAGAATCGGCTGCTGAAAGCGCGGCTGTCCGGCAAGCGCATACGTTTCACCGATGCTGAGCGGGCGTTGCTGGCGAGGAAAGCCAAGGCAGTGGGACGTAAAGCGCTGCTGGCACTTCGATACCGTTGTTTCTCCGGAGACCCTGATGCGATGGCATCGGCGCTTGGTTGCCCAGAAGTGGGACTTCAGCAAGCGGCGGGGTCCCGGGCCGTCCGGGTGTCATGCGCGAGATTTCACAGCTGATTGTTCGCATGGCGCAGGAGAATCCTGGATGGGGCTACACGCGAATACAAGGGGCGCTG
>CAZULX010000219.1:0-2930 GCA_964621335.1 uncultured Streptomycetaceae bacterium | reverse complement strand
TCGGCATACTCGGGCTCGGGGCGGTCGGACAGGAGCTCGCGCGCAAGGCGGCCGCGCTCGAGATGCGCGTGATCGGCACCAAGCGCACGCCGGCAGCGCTCGCGAACGTCGAGAAGGTCTATCCGCAGGAGGAGACCGACGAAGTGCTCGCCGCATCGGACTTCGTCGTGCTGCTGCTGCCCGCGACCCACGATACCGTGAACTTCATCGATGCGAAGCGGCTGCGCGCGATGAAGCCCACGGCGTGGCTCCTCAATTTCGCGCGCGGCGCGCTGATCGTCGATGCGGACCTCATCGCGGCGGTGCAATCGAAGACGATCGCCGGCGCCGTGCTCGATGTGTTCCGGGAGGAACCGCTGCCGGCGACGCATCCGTTCTGGAAGACCGAAGGCATCCTGGTGCTGCCGCACATCGGCGGCGGGCATCCGGAGCGCGGTGCGGCCGTCGCCGGGATCTTCACCGACAACGCGCGGCGCTATCTCGCCGGCGAACCGCTCAACACCGTAGTCGACCGCACACGGGGGTATTGAACATGAAGACGATCCTGATGACGGGCGCTGCCGGTCGTATCGGCAGCTTTCTGCGGCCCGAGCTCGCCGGCAAGTACGAGCTTCGGCTCTCCGATATGACGCCGATCACCGATCTCGGGCCCGGCGAGAGTTTCGTGCGCGCCGACATCTCCAATCCGTCCGACATGCTGGAGCTCACCAAAGGCGTGGATGCCGTGCTGCACTTCGGCGGGCAGTCGGGCGAGCACGACTGGGACCACATACTCTCGGCCAACATCGTCGGCTTCTACAACACGCTCGAAGCCGCCCGCGTGAACGGGGTGAAGCGCTTTCTCGTCGCGACGTCGAACCACGCGGTCGGCTTCTATCGCTGCGATCAGACCATCGACCACACCGTCTATCCCAAACCCGACAGCCGCTACGGCGTGTCCAAGGTCTTCAACGAAGCGCTCTCGAGCCTGTACGCCGACCGCTACGGCATGGAGATGTTCTGCATGCGCATCGGCAACGTCAACCACATCCCGATCGACCGGCGCCGGCTCGCGATCTGGATCAGCGGCCGCGACATGGCGCAGCTCGTCACCATCGGCATCGAGCACCCGGACGTGCGCTTCGAGATCGTCTACGGCATTTCGGACAACGCGCGCGCCTGGTTCGACAACAGCAACGCGCGCCGGCTCGGCTACCGGCCGCAGGACGCGAGCGAAGCCTACGCCGGGGAAATCCTCAAGAAGGAAGGTCCCCCCGGAACATCGCCCGCGGACATCTATCAGGGCGGCGGCCACTGCATGTCCGAAGGCGGAACGCGCAGCCGGCTCGCGAACGCGCCCGGCTAACGCGCCGCGTGCGGCGTGAGTATCTGCCGTATGGCTTTCACGTCCTGCAGCTTGTCGAAGCCCGCGTTCACTTCGTCGAACCCGATGTAGCCGTCGATCAGCCGGTTCACCGGCAGGCGGCCCTCGGTGTAGAGGCGCATGAACCGCGGAATGTCGCGCACCGGCACGCACGATCCCATGTAGCTGCCGCGGATCGACTTCTCCTGCGAGACGAGATCGTTCTGGTTGATGCTGAAAGCCGTAGCCGCGGCCGGCAATCCGCAGACCACCACGGTGCCGCCGTACTGCACGACCCCGTATGCGGTCGCCATCGCATCGCCGCCGCCCGAAAGCTCGAAGGCATAGTCGACGCCGCCGCGCGTCAGATCGCGCACCTGTTCGACGCAGTCGGCATCGCGGGCGCAGACCGCGTGCGTCGCGCCGACGCTGAGCGCGACCTCGAGCCGTGCGGGCTCGCGGTCGATCGCGACGATCGTCTCGGCGCCGGCGAGTTTTGCGCCGAGGACACCGCTCAGCCCCACCCCGCCCAGGCCGAGGACCGCGACCGAATCTCCCGGACGGATGCGCGCCGTATTGATGACAGCCCCCACGCCGGTCATCACGGCGCAGCCGAAGAGCGCCGCATCCGCGAGCGGCACGTCCTTGTCGACGACGACCACGCTGCCGCGGTCGACCACCACGTACTCGGACATGCAGGAGACGCCCCCGTGATGAGCGATGCGCTCGCCGTTCAGGCTCGTGATGCGACTTCCGCCCGCCATGAGGTCACCGGCCGACTTGGCGACGCGCGCGCGCTCGCACACCTGCGGCCGCCCTTCGAGACAGCGCCGGCAGCGCCCGCACGACGCCGAGAACTGGAACACCACGTGGTCCCCGGCGCGCACGTCGTCGATGGCCGAGCCGATCTCGACGACCTCGCCCGATCCTTCGTGACCCAGAGCCATCGGCACCGGACGCGGACGATCGCCGTTGATCACCGACAGATCCGAGTGACACAGGCCCGCACCGGCGATGCGGACCAGCAGCTCGAGGGGCTTCGGCGGCGCGAGAGTGACGTCCTCGATCGACAACGGCTTCGACCGCGCGTAGGGGCGCGGCGCGGCGATCGTGCGCAGGACAGCGGCTTTGCAGCGTATGGTCATAAGGGATCGGGCCTCTTCAGGTATAGAGCCGCAGTACCCCGTATACCACGGTCCCGGCCAGAACCACGGCCGCGATCATCGTGAGCACGACGAGTTGCGCGCGGCTCACGCGCGCACATCCTGCACAACGACCTGCGGCAGCGGCCGCAGCTTCTGGATGAGGAGGCCGAGGACGAGCATGCCTCCACCGATCAGGTCGGTGAGGGCGCCGGGATCGATCAGCAGGAACGCGGCCGCCAGGAAGAGCGCGCGCTCGAACCAGGTCGCGACGCGCAGGAAGTAGCCTTCGAGCCCGGCTGCGAGAGCGATGACGCCGGCCATTCCGGTCGCAACGGCGCGCAGGATCTCGGTCCAGTCACCCGCGAAAAGCAGCGCCGGGTGGTAGACGAAAAAGTAAGGCACGATGAAGCCGGCCGCTGCGAACTTCACCGCCTGCCAGCCCG
>CAZULX010000218.1:0-4241 GCA_964621335.1 uncultured Streptomycetaceae bacterium | reverse complement strand
GCGCGGGACGCTCGAGATCGACGGCGACGACGCGGCGCCGTTCCTCGTGTGGCTCGCGGAAAGTGCCGACGGCGCCGCGCTGCCCAAAGGGGAGGCGACCGAGCTCGCCTGCGCGGCGACGGCCTCCGAAATCGTGCGGCTCTTGAACCTCGGCGCGCGAGGGGCTGCGCGGATCATCGAAGACGGAACCCCGCGGCGTCTGTGCGGCGGCGACATCGCCGTGCTGGTCCGCAGCCACCGCCAGGCGGGCATGATCCGGAGCGCGCTTGCCGCGCGCGGCGTGGCGAGCGTGCAGCGCGACGGCATCAGCATATTCGAGACGCGCGAAGCCGCAGAGCTCGAGCGCGTGCTCGCCGCGGTCGCCGACCCGGGCCGCGAAACGCTCGTCGGCGCCGCGCTCGCAACCGAGATGCTCGGCCACAGCGGTGAGGCGCTCGAAGCGCTGCGCGCCGACGAGGAGAAGTGGGATGCGGCGCTCGAGAGTTTTCGCGAAGCGCACCGGCACTGGCACGAGCGCGGTTTCATCCACATGGCGCGCGCGTTCCTCGAGCGCTACGACGTGCTCGTGCGCCTCCTCGGTTACGCCGACGGCGAGCGCCGCGCGACCAACCTTCTGCACCTCGCCGAGATCCTGCACGGCGAAGCGGGCGCGCTGGGCGTGGGCGGATTGCTCGCGTGGCTTTCGGGCAAGCGCAAAGCGCCCGCCGAGGGCATCGAAGCGGAGCTCCTGCGCCTCGAAAGCGACGAGAACCTCGTGCGCATTTCCACGATGCACGCCGCGAAAGGCCTCGAGTTCCCGGTCGTGCTGTGTCCTTTCCTCTGGGATGGCACTGTCCACAGCGCGAAAGATTCCGTCATTGCCTTCCATGAAGACGGCGGCATGCGGCGCCACGCCGTCGTCGATTTCGGATCGGATACTCAGGGCGCTTCGCGCGAGCAGGCCATGCTCGAAGAGCGCGCCGAGAACCTGCGGCTCGCGTACGTCGCTTTGACGCGTGCCAAATACCGCTGCTACATGGTGTGGGGTCATATCAAGGACGCCGAGACCTCAGCGCCGGCGTGGCTCCTCCATCGCGGCGCGGACGAAAGCCGTGTGGCGGCCGCATTCGGTACCGACGGCATCCCGCGGCTCGAAGGCGCGAAGATCCGTGAAGACCTCGATCGCATCGCCGAAAGCTCGGGCGGCAGCATCGGCGTCTCGCCCATCGTCGCCGAGGCGCCCGATCGCTTCGAGTCGGGGCACGCCGAGTCCGCCACTCTCGCCGAGCGCCCCTTCGATCGCGATCTGCGCGACACGCGGCGCGTGACGAGCTTCACCGCGCTCGCTCACGGACGCACGATCGAAGCGCCCGATTACGATGCCTCGGATACCGAGCCGGGCGCGCCGGCCGGGGGCGGGCGCGACATCTTCGGATTTCCCCGCGGCGCGCACGCCGGCAAATGCCTGCACGCGATTTTCGAGCAGGTCGATTTCGCGCGCTGCGCGAGGCCGGACGTCGAGCGCGTGGTCTCGAGAGAGCTCGACCTGCACGGTTTCGAAGCGGGGTGGCTGCCTGCGGTCGCCGGCACGATCAGGTCGGTCGTCGACACGCCGCTCGACGACACCGGCATGCGCTTGCGCGAAGTATCGCGCGCGCAGCGTCTCGACGAGCTCGAGTTCTACTATCCGATCGCGCGTCTCACCGCCCCCGGGTTGCGCCGCATCCTGGGCGAAGCGGCGTTTCCGGACGAGATACGCGAGCGCGTGGGCGATCTCACGTTCGCGCCGATGCGAGGATACATGCGCGGATTCATAGATCTCGTTTTCGAGCACCGCGGCCGCTACTATCTCGCGGACTACAAGTCGAACTGGCTGGGCGCTTCCGCGAGCGCATACGGGCAGGCGGCTTTGGGCCGCGCCATGGCGCGGGAGAGCTACTTCCTGCAATACCTCGTCTACTGCGTGGCGCTGCACCGCTATCTGGCGGCGCGCGTGCGAGGTTACCGGTACGAGACCCATTTCGGCGGCGTGCGCTATCTCTTCGTGCGCGGCATGACGCCCGCGACGGGCGCCGCGACCGGGGTTTTCGGCGACCGCCCGGCAGAGGCGTTCGTCGGCGCGCTCGACCGCTATTTCGCAAGCGGCGCGGCCTGATGGCTCGCAAAACGGCCATGCGCAACAAGCGCGCTCCGGCCCCCGCAGACGGCACGAGCGGCGACGACAGCTTCAGCCCGATCGACCTGCACTTCGGCCGCGCGATGTCGCGTCTCGCAGGCGGCGACTATCCCGGGCTCGAGCTCGCCGCGGCGCTCGCGAGCCGCGCGACCGGGAATGGCGACGTTTGCGTGCGACTGACCGAGGAGGCTGCCCGCGATGGCGGAGAACGCGGTGAGAGCGTTCCGCCGCTCGAAGAGTGGCTGCGCGTGCTGCGAGCGTCACCGGTCGTCGGCGCGCCGGGCGCTTTCCGCCCGCTCGTGCTCGACGACGGGGGGAGGCTTTATCTCCATCGCTACTGGGATTACGAGCAGCGCCTGGCGGAAGGACTGCTCGCCCGCGCGGCCGATGCCGACGACGTCGACGAAGCGCTGCTCATCGCCGGACTCGATCGTTACTTTCCCGATGCCGGGGACGCCGGGCAGAAGCTCGCGGCGGCGACGGCGATTCTGCGCCGGCTGTGCGTCATCTCCGGCGGTCCGGGCACCGGCAAGACGACCACCGTCGTCAAAATCCTCGCGCTTCTCGCCCAGCAGGCGAAAGGGCGCAAGCTCACGATCGCGCTGGCGGCGCCTACGGGCAAGGCCGCGGCGCGCGTGCAGGAAGCGATGCGCGCGGCGATCGGAAGGCTCAAGCTCGATGCGGCCGCGCTCGAATGCATCCCGTCCGAAGCGTTCACGCTCCATCGTCTGCTCGGCGCGCGGCCCGACACGATCTACTACAGACACGACCGCGACAACCCGCTCGCGCTCGACGCGCTCGTGGTCGACGAAGCCTCGATGGCCGATCTCGCGCTCGCCGCGAAGCTCGTCGATGCGCTGCACCCGCGGACGCGCCTGATCCTGCTCGGCGACAAGGACCAGCTCGCTTCGGTCGAAGCGGGCGCCGTGCTGGGCGACATCTGCAAGAGCGGCGGTTACACGGCGCGCTTCGCAAAGCGCCTCTCCGGCATCGCGCGCGTGCCCATCGCGAAAGTTCCCATGAGCGCGAGCGTGGGCTCGCCGATGTCGGACTCGATTGCCCTCCTCGAGCGGAGCTACCGTTTCGGCCCCGCGAGCGGAATCGGCACGCTCGCGCGGCTCGTGAACGCGGGCAGCGGCTCGGAAGCGCTCGAGCTCCTGCAAGGCGGCGAGCACGCGGATATCGCGTGGCGCAGCATCCGGCCGGCCGACTTGCGCGCGCAGCTCGCAGCCGAAGTCGGGGACGCGTGGCGAGCTTACTTCGAGGCGGTTCACGCGAACGCGCCCGCGGACTCGCTCTTCGCGCACTTCAACCGCTTCCGCGTGCTCTGCGCGCACCGCAATGGGCTCTTCGGCGTAAGCGGCCTCAACGCGATGATCGAGGACATCCTCGACGGGGAACGACGCATCGCCGCGCGGGAAACGTGGTATCGGGGCCGGCCGGTCATGGTCACGCGGAACGACTACAACGCGAGGCTCTACAACGGCGACGTGGGGCTGACGGTGCACACCGCCGACGGCCCGAGAGTGGTTTTCCCTGGTGCCGAGCGGGGATTACGCGCCGTCGCGCCCGCGCGCCTGCCCGAGCACGAGACGGTGTACGCGATGACCCTGCACAAGAGCCAGGGGTCGGAGTTCGCGCGCGTGCTGGTGGCGCTGCCGGGCGAGCTCTCGCCGATCATGACGCGCGAGCTCATCTACACGGGCATCACGCGCGCCGTCGAGCGCGTCGATATCTGGGGCGATGCCGCGGTTTTCCGTGCGGTCGTCGAGCGCCGTCTTACGCGCGCCTCGGCGCTTCAGGAGCGCCTGTGGCGCGGCGACGCGCCCGATCTCACTGTACCGGCTTAGGCGCGACCTTGCGCACTTCGATGCTGCGCGCGGTCAGCTTGCCTGCGGCGTCGGGCGCGGCGGTGAGGCTCACGTAGGAGCCTGGAACGAGCTGCGAGCGCTCACCCGGGGTGAGCGTGGTGATGGCGGCGCCTTGCGGCACAACGATTTTCTGCGACCCGCCTTCGTAATTCAGCACGAGCTCGCGGCCGCTCGCCGATTGCACGGTCGCCGACACGGTGGCGTTGGTCATCGTC
>CAZULX010000217.1:0-3765 GCA_964621335.1 uncultured Streptomycetaceae bacterium | reverse complement strand
GAGGAGAGACCCATGGAAGGCAATCATAACTACGACGTCCTGGTGGTCGGCAGTGGCAACGCAGCATGCGCCGCGGCGCTCGCCGCGGTGGGAGCGAAAGTACGCGTCGCGGTGCTGGAGAAAGCGCCGAAGCAGGACCGCGGCGGCAACAGCGCGCTCACCGGGCACATGCGCTTCGTCTTCGACGGCCTCGAAGACATACGCCCGCTGGTGAAGAACACGTCCGACGACGAGCTGCGCGCGCTCCTCGAGCGCCTGCCGCGACGCACCGAACAGGATGCGTGGGACGAAGTGATGCGGGTCACCGACGGCCAGACCGACCAGGAGCTCCTGCAGGTCCACGTTTCCGAGTCGCGCAACACGGTGCACTGGCTCGCGTCCAAAGGCCAGGACTGGGTGCCCGGCTCGCGCTGGAACGAGAATATCCTCAACCCCAACGGCGGCGGCTTCGGTCTCCAGCAGCGCTACTACACGGTGCTCGAAAAGGCGGGCGTCGATTTCCACTACGGCACCGCGGCGGTCGAGCTCGTGCAGGACCAGAGCGGCGCCGTGATCGGGGTGCAGGCGCTCGGGCCCAAAGGCTTCGAGCGCTTCAACGCGAAGACCGTGATCCTCGCGTGCGGCAGCTTCGAATCGAATCCGGAAATGCGCGCGCGCTACCTTGGCCCCGGCTGGGACATGGTGCACGTGCGCGGCGTGCCGTACAACACTGGCGACGGCCTGAGGATGGCAATGGACATCGGCGCGATGCCGCACGGAAGCTGGAGCACGTGCCACGCTTCTCCGCAGGACGTGGCACTCCCCGCGTTCACGGTGCCTTCGGGCGCGATGCACGCGGAGCACAACCGCTACATGCATCCGTACTGCATCATGGTGAATACCAAAGGCGAGCGCTTCGTCGACGAAGCCGACGACCTCCGCGGCAAGACGTACGCCAAGATGGGACGCGCGATCCTGTCGCAGCCCGGCGGCGTCGCTTTCCAGGTGATGGATGCGAAAACGCGCGCGCTCGACCTCTATCCGCAGATGTATCGTAAAGCCACTGCCGCGAAAGCCGACACTCTGGAGAAGCTTGCGGCCGAGCTCGACGTCAACGTCGCGAACTTCGTGAAGACGGTGCGCGAGTTCAATGCCGCGGTTCCCGCGAACCTGCCGCCCTTCAGCACCAACCCGGTGGTGCTCGACGGCCGATCGACGGTCGGCCTCAACCCGCCGAAGAGCAATTACGCGATGACCATCGAGGAAGGGCCTTTCGAAGCTTTCCCGGTGCGCTGCGGGATGACTTTCACTTTCGGCGGTCTCAGGATCGATGCGGGAACCGCGCAGGTGCAGCACGTGGCGGGACGGCCGATCAAAGGCCTGTATGCCGCGGGTGAAATGGTCGGCGGGTTGTGGGTCGGCAACTACGCGTCGGGATCGGGGATGATGGCAGGCGCCACCTTCGGCCGCGTCGCGGGCACGAATGCCGCGGCGGCGGCGCGCCAGGCGTAACCGTTCGCAAATGAACCCCGAAGTCCTGCTCACCAAGCCGATCTACGCGCCTGTCCTCGCGCAGCTCGAGCAGGAATTCACCGTGCGCAAGCTGTGGACCGCGGCCGATCAGGCTGCATATCTCCAGCAGGAGTGCGGCGGCGTGCGGGCGATCGTGACGGTCGGTGCGGTGGGGCTGCGGCAGGGGGTGATCGAGTCGTTGCCGCGGCTGGAGCTGATCGCCTGCTTTGGCACGCCGCACGGTACTGTCGATCTCGCGGCCGCGGCCAGGCGCGGCATTCCCGTCACCAACACGCCCGATACCATTTTCGGAACGGTCGCCGAGCTCGCAGCCGGCATGACGGTGGCGATCATGCGCAAGATCGTCGAGGACGACCGCTTCGTGAGGTCGGGGCGCTGGGTCGGCAACGCGCCGCCGACCGGCAGCACGCTGATCGGGAAGACGTGCGGCATCGTGGGGCTCGGCAGGATAGGGCGCGAGACCGCGACCCGCCTCGCGGCTTTCGGCATGGAAATCGAGTATCACGGGCCGCGCGAGAAAGCGGGCGTGAGCTATCGCTATCACGCCGACCTGGTCGCGCTGGCGCGAGCCACGGACTGTCTCGTCGTCACGTGTCCGGAGACGCCGCAAACGCGGGGTCTCGTAGACGCGCGCGTGCTCGAAGCGCTCGGCGCCGAAGGCTTTCTCGTGAACGTCGCGCGAGGCGCGATCGTGGACGAGGCCGCGTTGATTGCGGCATTGAAGGAGAAGCGCATCGCAGGCGCTGCGCTCGACGTCTTCTGGGACGAGCCTCGCGTGCCCGCGGCGCTGATGGATCTGGACACCGTCGTGCTGCTCCCGCATGTCGGGTCGACGACGAAGGAGATCCGCGAGGAGCGCGGCAGGAAGCTGATGGCGAACCTGCGCGCGCATTTCGCAGGCAAGCCCTTGCCCAACGCGATCTGAAAGGTGGAAATGAGCGCGCTACAGGATCGGATAGGGTTGCACACGTGGACGGTCGACACGACGCCGCTCGCGGACGCGCCGAAATGGCGCCGGCAGTCTACAATCGCCACAGGATTGCGAGGCTATTGAAGTAACCACTTGGAGGTGCCATGAAATACCGCAAGAACGAAGCGAAAGAAGCCGCGAAGGCCACGTTGAAAGGCGTCTGGACCGCGCTGCCCACCAACTTCACGCCCGACGACAAGCTCGACGAAGCCGCGACCGCGTGGAACCTCGAGCACTGCATCTCGGACCTCAAGCTCGAAGGCCATTACTGCCTCGGCAACGTCGCCGAGTTCTGGTCGATGACCAACGAAGAGCGCATGCGCGTCCACGAGATCAACGCGGAAGTCACCAAAGGCCGCGTCCCGCTCATCGCCGGATGCCATCACCAGAATCCCTACGAAGTCATCAAGCTCGCCAACCACGCGGCTTCGGTGGGCATCGATTTCGTCATCATCCTGACGCCGTACGTCGCGGCGCGCGGCGACGACGCGATCTACGATTTCTACAAGTACGTCTGCGAGCGCATCGACATCGGCGTGGTGCTGTTCAACACCGAAGCGACGTATCCCATCGGCGTGCCGCTCGCGAAGCGCCTCGCCAAGATTCCCAACATCTGCGCGTTCAAGCAGGGCGTGTCGAAGATCTCCTCGACCATCGCGCTGCGCGCCGCGATCGGCAAAGAGCTCGAGATCAGCGTCGCCGACGAAGCGCCGTGGGTCTACAACATGGCCGTGATGGGCGACCACTGGCTCTTGAACTACTGCCCGCATCTCTACCAGGTGCCGGGCTATCTGCCGGTGAACGATTACACCGCGGCGTGCAAAGCGGGCGATTACAACAAGGCGATCGAGATTTCGCGGAGCCTGAATCCGCTGCGCACCGTGCTCTCGAAGTGGATCCCGGGGTACGGCGGCGCGGGCGGCCGCGTTCCTGCCGCGGAGCAGAAGTACTGGATGGAGCTGATCGGCATGAAAGGGAGCCCCGTGCGCGCACCGTGCGCCGAGCTTTCCGCGGAGGCGAAAGAACAGATGCGCGCCGACCTCGCTGCGACCGGCCTCATCGACAAGGCGAAAGCGGGCGCAGCCAAGCCTCAGCGCCGCGCGGCGTAAGAACGAGGGGTCGCGGCGGTCGGCCGCACCTCGTGCCCGTCATTCGGGGAAGCCGGGATGACGGGTTCTTGAACGGCTGCGGCCCGAAGGCCGCAGTTTTTTTGGACAGAACATGGTCATCGATACCCACGCCCACTGGTACGCCAGGGATTTCGTAGCGCTCCTCGAAGCGGA
>CAZULX010000216.1:0-2655 GCA_964621335.1 uncultured Streptomycetaceae bacterium | reverse complement strand
TCGTCGATGTCGACGTGCTTGATCTCCACGTTGGCGACCTTGATCCCCCAGGCGTCGGTCTGCGCGTCGAGGATCTCCTGGATGTCGTGGTTGAGCTTGTCGCGCTCGGCCAGCATCTCGTCGAGCTCGTGCTTGCCTAGCACCGAGCGCAAGGTCGTCTGCGCCAGCTGGCTGGTGGCGGACATGTAGTCTTCCACCTGGATCGTCGCCTTGTCGGGATCGATCACGCGGAAGTACACGACGGCGTTCACTTTGACCGAGACGTTGTCGCGCGAGATCACGTCCTGGCTGGGGACGTCCATGACGATGATGCGAAGGTCGACGCGAACCATCTGCTGAATCGCGGGGATGATGAGCACCAGCCCCGGACCTTTGACCTTGTAGAAGCGTCCGAGCATGAATACGACGCCGCGCTCGTATTCGCGCAGGATGCGTATCGAGGCCGCCACCAGTATGACGAGCAGCAGCAGCGCGATTCCGCCCAGGCCCATGTTCCAGATATTTTCCATTTCCAGTCCCCGGTTAAGAGCCTCTAAGTTTTCTCGACGGTCAGCGTGAGCCCCGCGATGCCGACCACCCGCACGCGCTGCCCCTCTTTCAACGGCACTGCGCTCCTCACGCGCCACATCTCGCCTTTGACGCGCGCCCACCCTTCGCCTTCGAAATTCCCCAGGATCACCCCGTCGGCCCCTTGCAGGTCCTCGCGTCCGCTCACGACCGGCTGCCGCCGCGCCCGCACCGCGAGAAAGGCAGTGGCAAAAACCGCGGCGCCCATCATCAAGGTGAAACCCGCGATGAAGGCGAGCGGAATTTCGAACCCGGGAGCCGTCTCGGGATCGATGAGGATCACCATGCCTATCGCCAGCGCGGCGATGCCGCCCAGGCCGAGCGCGCCGAAGCTCGGCACGAAAGCCTCGGCCACGATGAAAGCGAGGCCGAGCAGGATGAGCGCGATCCCCGCGTAATTGACCGGAAGGAGCTGCAGCGCGTAGAGCCCGATGAGCAGGCAGATGCCGCCGGCGACGCCCGGCAGCACGAACCCGGGATTCATGAACTCGAATATGAGCCCGTAGATGCCGATCATCATGAGTATCACCGCGATGCTCGGATCGGTGATCACCATCAGGAGCCGCGTGCGCCAGTCGGGCTCGACTTCGGTCAGCGTCGCACCCGCGGTGTCGAGAGTGACTGCGCCGCCCGCGACGGCCACTTTTCGGCCATGGAGCTGTTTCAGGAGATCGGGGACGTCGCTTGCGACCACGTCGATCACCTTCAGCTTGCGCGCCTCGGCTGCGGACAGGCTCACGGCTTCGCGCACCGCGCGCTCGCCCCAGTCGGCATTGCGGCCTCGCATCTCCGCGAGGCTTCGTATGTAGGCGGCGGCATCGTTGATCTGCTTGGAGCGCATGCTGTCGCGGCTCGACGGCTGGCCTTTATCCTTGCCTTTCGCGCCTTTGAGAGCGGGCTTCTCCGCGTCCTCGCCGCCGATCCCGATCGCAACGGGGGTCGCGGCTCCGAGGTTGGTCGCAGGCGCCATCGCGGCGATGTGGCTCGCGTACAGGATGTACGTGCCGGCGCTCGCCGCGCGCGCGCCGTCGGGCGCGACGTACGTCGCCACCGGCACCTTCGATGCGAGGATGGCCTTGATGATCGAGCGCATGGCTTTGTCGAGCCCGCCCGGCGTGTCGAGCTTGAGAACGACCAGCGCGGCCCCCGAGTCGCCGGCCTTGGCGATTCCGCGCTCCGCGTAATCCGCACTCGCGGGCGAGATCGCGCCGTCGAGGGTGATCACGACGACTTCGGCGGCTTCCGCCCGTGTCGACGCCACCACCAAAAGGATGAGCAGCAGCGCGAGCCACGCAACCAGCAGGCGGACCACGACGGCAGGTTGAACGCGCATGATTACCGTAACGCTCCCCGTACGTGTTCGAGCCGCCTCAGCCGGAAAGGGAGGCGGCTCGGAGATTCTACGCCGCGGAAAGGCACGCCGCTCCTTCGCTTCGCTCCAGGCGCGACAGCGTGCGGAAAGGTACTCCGCTCCTTCGGCGGCCTGGCCGCCTCCGGGCGCGACGGCGTGCTTAGGCGCCTCGCGGCGCTACATACAATTTATTGCTGCTGGGGTTCCTGCGGGCCGGTGCCGAGGATCTGTCCGCCGGCTTCAGCGCCGGCCGAGCCCACACCCTGCGTTTCCACGCTGGCGGGCCAACGGAACTGCGCCGTGCGTACACCTGACTTCCCGACGCTGAATTTCTGGGTCACGGCTTTGCCGTTATACGTCGCGGTCGCGGTGTAACTGCCTGCCGGGAGCTTCGCGAACAGCCACGGGCCGGTGGACGTATCGTCGATCACTGCCTTGCCCGACCTGTCGGTGACTTTCACGTGGACGTCGGACACGTAGTTGCCGGTGTTGAGCGAGAACACCATTTTAATGTTGTGGGGAGGCGTCTGGCTGCGCATGTTGTCGCGCGCGTTCACGCTCACGCCGCCGCTCACCGCGGACACCGAGCCGTCGACTTTCGCCGAATCGCTCTGAAGCGCGATACCGCCGTCCGCAGAGCCGCCGGTCACCACACCCGCCGGGCGCTCGTTGCCCTTGTGCTGCGCGGGTTGCCCGCTCGTCTGCTGAGCCCACGCCGTCGACGACGCCAACGCCGC
>CAZULX010000215.1:0-10000 GCA_964621335.1 uncultured Streptomycetaceae bacterium | reverse complement strand
AGCGCGCCGACCGGACACAGATCGATGACGTTGCCCGAAAGCTCGGAGTCCACCGTCTTGCCGACGAACGTGATGATCTCCGCGTGCTCGCCGCGGCCTATCATCCCGAGCTCCATCACGCCGGCGATCTCCTGGCCGAAGCGCACGCAGCGCGTGCAATGGATGCAGCGCGTCATGTCGGTCGAGATCAGCGGACCGAGGTTCTTGTTGACGACGACGCGCTTGTCTTCCTCGTAGCGCGAGCCGCTGGCGCCGTAACCGACCGCGAGGTCCTGAAGCTGGCACTCGCCGCCCTGGTCGCAGATCGGGCAGTCGAGCGGATGGTTGATGAGGAGAAACTCCATCACCCCTTTCTGCGCGTCGACTGCGAGCTCCGAATGCGTCCACACTTTCATGCCCTTGGTGACCGGCGTCGCGCACGCCGGCAGCGGCTTGGGCGCTTTCTCGACGTGCACCAGGCACATGCGGCAGTTCGCCGCGATCGAGAGCTTGCGGTGATAGCAGAAGTGCGGCACGTAAATGCCGAGCGTGTTGGCAGCGTCCATCACGGTGCTGCCTTCGGGCACCTCGAGCGTCCTGCCGTCTATTTCGATCTCAATCATCTGTTTCGTCCCATCAGGGACGCACGAACTTCCCCTCTCCTTCGGGAGAGAGGTCGGGGGTGAGGGAGAGAGCCACCATCCTCATACGTAATCTGCAACGACACACTGCTTGTGCTCGATGTGGTGCTCGAATTCGCTGCGATAGTGCTTGATGAAAGCGCGCACCGGCATGGCCGCGGCGTCGCCGAGCGCGCAGATGGTGCGGCCCTGGATGTTGTCGGCGACGGTGTTCAGGAGGTCGAGGTCTTCGGGCTTGCCTTTCCCGTGCTCGATGCGGTCGATCATGCGGTAGAGCCAGCCCGTGCCTTCGCGGCACGGCGTGCACTGACCGCACGACTCTTCGTAGTAGAAATAGGCGAGCCGCAGCAGGCAGCGCACCATGCAGCGCGTCTCGTCCATCACGATGACCGCGCCGGAACCGAGCATCGATCCCGCCTTGGCGATCGAGTCGTAATCCATGTCGGTCGCCATCATGAGGTCCGCGGGCAGCACCGGCATCGACGAGCCGCCGGGAATCACCGCTTTCAGCTTCCTCCCTCCGCGCATGCCGCCGGACATCTCGAGCAGCGTCGCGAACGGCGTGCCGAGCCTGATCTCGTAATTGCCCGGGCGCGCCACGTCTCCCGAGACCGAGAAGATCTTGGTGCCGCCATTGTTCGGCTTGCCGAGCTCGAGAAAAGCCTGGGCGCCGTTCATGATGATCCAGGGCACCGCAGCGAAAGTCTCGGTGTTGTTGATCGTCGTCGGCTTGCCGTACAGGCCGTAGCTCGCGGGGAAAGGCGGTTTGAACCTCGGCATGCCTTTCTTGCCTTCGAGTGACTCGAGCAGCGCTGTTTCCTCGCCGCAGATGTAGGCGCCGTAGCCGTGATGGCCGTAGAGCTCGAAGCTGAAGCCGCTGCCGAGAATGCTCTGCCCGACGTAGCCGGCGGCACGCGCTTCGGCGAGGGCCTCTTCGAAACGCTCGTAGGTTTCCCAGATCTCGCCGTGGATGTAGTTGTAGCCGACGGGGATCCCCATAGCGTAGCCCGCGATGATCATGCCTTCGATCACGATGTGCGGGTTGTAGCGCAGGAGGTCGCGGTCCTTGAACGTGCCGGGCTCGCCTTCGTCCGAATTGCACACGAGATACTTCGCGCCGGCATGGTTCTTCGGCATGAAGCTCCACTTGAGCCCGGTCGGGAAACCGGCGCCGCCGCGCCCCCGCAGCGCCGAGGCTTTCACTTCATTGATGACCTGCTCGGGGGTAAGGCCCTGGGACAGTATCTTGCGCAGCGCCTGGTAGCCGCCACGCGCCTCGTAGTCCGGAAGTTTCCAGTTGACCCCGTTGATCCCCTTCATGAGGATCGCATCGGGGCCGTAGATTTCGCCGGTGAAAGGTTCTGCGGGCAGGCCCATCAGTCGAGGTCCTTCAGCAGCTGGTCGAGCCTCTCGGGCGACATCGCGCACAGCATGCGCTTGTTGTTGTGCAGAAAAACCGGCGCATCACCGCAGGCGCCGAAGCACTCGCCTTCCCTCAGCGTGACGCGCCCGTCGGGCGTGGTCTCGCCATAGCCGATGCCGAGCTTGCGCTTGAGGTACTCGCCCGCTTCGTTCGCCCCCTGTAGCGCGCAAGGCAGATTGGTGCACAGCGCGAGCTTGTGCCTGCCCACGGGCGCGAGGTCGTACATCGTGTAAAACGAGGCGACCTCGTAAACAGCGATCGCCGGCATGCCCAGATACTGCGCGACGAAATCCATGGTTTCGGTCGACAACCAGCCTTTCTCGTCCTGCGCGATGGTGAGCGCCGCCATCACCGCGGAACGTTTCTGCTCTGCGGGGTACTTGGCGACGGCGGCATCGATTTTCGCGAGCGCGTCGGGCGTGAGCGGCATCGGCGCGTTCACCGGTCGATCTCTCCAAAAACTATGTCCTGCGTGCCGATGATGGCGACTGCATCGGCGATCATGTGGCCGCGCACCATCTCGTCGAAAGCCGCGAGATGCGCGAAACCCGGTGCGCGTATCTTGAGCCGATAGGGCTTGTTCGCATTGTCCGAGATCAAATAAATGCCGAACTCGCCTTTGGGGTGCTCGATGGCGACATACGCTTCGCCCGCCGGCACGTTCATGCCTTCGGTAAAGAGCTTGAAGTGGTGGATCAGCTCTTCCATGTTGCTCTTCATCGAGACGCGCGTAGGCGGCGCCACCTTGAAGTTGTCGATCATCACGGGACCCGGGTTCGTGCGCAGCCACGCGATGCACTGGCGCACGAGGCGGTTCGCCTGCCGCATCTCTTCGATGCGCACCAGGTAGCGGTCGTAGCAGTCGCCGTTGACGCCGACGGGAACGTCGAAATCCATGCGATCGTAGACTTCGTACGGCTGCTTCTTGCGCAGATCCCATTCGATTCCCGAGCCGCGCAGCATCGGGCCGGTGAAACCCAGCGCGAGCGCGCGCTCCGGCGATACCACGCCGATGCCGACCGTGCGCTGTTTCCAGATGCGGTTGTCGGTGAGCAGCGTCTCGTATTCGTCGACGTAAGTCGGGAAGCGCTTCGTGAAATCCTCGATGAAGTCGAGGAGCGAGCCCTGGCGGTTCTGGTTCAGCTCGCTCGCCGTTTTCTCGGCGCGGAACTTGTTGGCCTGATACTGCGGCATGCGCTCCGGCAGATCGCGATAGACGCCGCCGGGCCGGTAATAGGCGGCGTGCATGCGCGCGCCAGATACCGCCTCGTAGACGTCCATCAGGTCTTCGCGCTCGCGAAACGCATAGAGGAAGACCGTCATCGCGCCGATGTCGAGGGCATGAGCGCCCAGCCACAGTAGGTGGTTCAGTATCCGCGTGATCTCGTCGAACATGACGCGGATGTACTGCGCGCGCACGGGCACCTCGGTGCCGAGGAGCCTCTCGATCGCCATTACGTACGCATGCTCGTTGCACATCATCGAGACGTAATCGAGCCGGTCCATGTACGGCACCGACTGCAGGTACGTCTTGTACTCCGCGAGCTTCTCGGTCGCGCGGTGCAGGAGTCCGATGTGCGGGTCCGCGCGCTCTATCACTTCGCCGTCGAGCTCGAGCACCAGCCGCAGCACGCCGTGGGCCGCCGGGTGCTGGGGACCAAAGTTCATGGTGTAGTTTCGAATTTCAGCCATTGATGAAATTCGGCCCATGAACTTCAGTGGAGGCTAACCTGCCTTGGCAAGTTAAGCCCGGAAGCCAGCAGGCTGCCGGGCGGCCGGAACTAAAATTCATCATGTAGCTTCGAATTTCAGCCATCAGCCTTTCCTGAACCCTTCGCCGCCGGCGTAGTTCTCCTCGCGGATGATGCGCGGGGTGATCTCGCGCGGCTCGATCGTGACCGGCTGGTAGATCACCCGCTGCTGGTCGGGGTCGTAGCGCATTTCGACGTTGCCCGAAACCGGGAAATCCTTGCGGAACGGATGGCCTATGAAACCGTAGTCGGTGAGCAGCCGGCGCAGGTCGGGATGCCCCGCGAAGACGATGCCGTAGAGATCGAAAGCCTCGCGCTCGTACCAGCTCGCCGACGGCCATATGCCGATCACCGAGTCGAGCACCGGAAGATCGTCGTCGGGAGCGAAAGCCCGCAGGCGCAGACGCCAGTTATGGGTAACGCTGAGGAGGTGATAGACGGCGGCATAGCGTGCGCCATCCCACGTCCCTCCGTAAGCACTGTAATCCACGCCGCAAAGGTCGATCAGCTGTTCGAAGCGCAGCTCCGGGCAGTCGCGCAATGTCGTCGCAACGGCAAGGAGGTCGGCGGACTTCACGACCGCAGTGACCTCGCCGAGCTCGATCCTGACGCTGGCGAGCTTCCCGCCCAGCGCGCCCATGAGCGCTGCGTTGAGGTTGTCGATGCTCGACATCAGCGGGCGATCGTGTTCGTGCGCTTTATCTTGTTCTGGAGCTGGATGATGCCGTAGAGCAGCGCCTCCGCGGTGGGCGGGCAGCCCGGGACGTAGATGTCCACCGGAACGATGCGATCGCAGCCGCGCACGACCGAGTAGGAATAGTGGTAATAGCCGCCGCCGTTAGCGCACGATCCCATCGAAATGACCCACCGCGGCTCGGCCATCTGGTCGTAGACCTTGCGCAGCGCCGGCGCCATCTTGTTGCAGAGCGTTCCGGCGACGATCATCACGTCGGACTGGCGCGGGCTCGGCCGGAAGACGATGCCGAAGCGGTCGAGATCGTACCGCGCGGCACCGGCGTGCATCATCTCGACCGCGCAGCAGGCGAGGCCGAAGGTCATCGGCCACAGCGATCCGGTGCGCGTCCAGTTGACGAGCTTGTCCGCCGTCGTGGTGATGAACCCTTTATCGCTCAGATTCTCAGGAGCGCCCATTGATCACTCCCATTCCAGTGCGCCTTTCATCCATTCGTAGATGAAGCCGACGACGAGGATCGCGAGGAAAAGCAGCATCGCCATGAAACCGAAGAGCCCGATCTCCTGGAGCACGACGGCCCACGGAAAAAGAAAAGCGATCTCGAGATCGAACAGGATGAAGAGAATCGCGATGAGGTAATAGCGCACATCGAACTTCATGCGCGCATCTTCGAACGCTTCGAAGCCGCACTCGTACGGCGAAAGCTTCTCGCTGTCGGGGCGATGCACGCCGAGGAGCCGGCTCAGGCCGCCGCCGAGGACGAGCGGCACCGCGCCGAACGCGAGGCCGACGAGGATGAACATCAGGATCGGGAAGTAATTCTCTAGCATAGGAGCAGAGGATCCAGAGTCGGGGATTCAGTATTCAGCAACACCGCCTAATGGTTGGCGAGCCTGCGCAGGGCCGAGGTTCAGCGTATGCCTTTCGGTAAATCCTAAATCCTGATCCTGCATTTCTGGTGTCGACGGAGAGACTCGAACTCTCACGGCTTTCGCCACCGCCCCCTCAAGACGGCGTGTCTACCAATTCCACCACGTCGACAATCGTTACTTGGGTACGTCTTGCGCCTTTCCGCCGTCCGCCGGCGATGCGGGCGCAGGCGTCGGTGTCGGCGCAGGCGCCGCGCTTTTCCCGGCGGGCGTCTGGCCGGGAATCTGGCCCGGGAGCGACTGTGCCGGTGCCGGTGCGGTCATGACGCCCGTCGCATCGGACGGGCGCGACGAGAGGTAAGTAAGCCCGAGGCTCGTCAGAAAGAATACGACAGCGAGCACCGCGGTCGCCCGCGACAGAAAATTCGCCGAGCCGGAGGAGCCGAACACGCTGCCGGCGGAGCCGCTGCCGAACGCCGCCCCGACGTCGGCCCCCTTGCCGTGCTGGAGTAGCACCAGGCCCACGATGCTGATCGCGGCCGCGATGTGCACAACGAATATCACCAGTTCCATACGTACCCCGTTAGCCTGCCGGACTCGCCGCCCGCAGGATCGCTGCGAATTCCTTCGCATCGAGCGACGCGCCGCCGATCAGGCCGCCGTCGATGTCCGGCATCCCGAAGAGCTGCGCCGCATTCGCGGCCTTGACGCTCCCGCCATAGAGCACCTGCACGTTCTCCGCGACCGCGTCATCGCTCGCCGCGAGGCGACCGCGGATGAACGCATGCACTTCCTGCGCCTCCTCGGGGCTCGCCGTCTTGCCCGTGCCGATCGCCCACACCGGCTCGTATGCGATTACCCCGTGCGCGAACGATTTGGCATCGCTACGCTCCAGCACCGCGTCGAGCTGCGCGGCCACGACCGACTGCGTTTCGCCGCTTTCGCGCTGCTCGAGCGTCTCTCCGACGCAAAGTATCGGCGTCAGCCCCGCTTTCAGCGCAGCCGCGTACTTCTGCGCCACGAGCTCGTTGGATTCGCCGAACAGCGTGCGCCGCTCCGAGTGACCGACGATCACGTAGCGGCAACCGAAATCGACCAGCATCGCTCCGGAGACTTCGCCGGTATACGCGCCGCTGTCGAACTGGGACATGTTCTGCGCGCCCCAGCCGATGCCCGATGCGCTCAGCAACTGCTGAACCTGGCCGAGATACGGGTAGGGTACGCACACGGCGCATTTCACGCCGGATATCCCGGACACGGCCGGAACGAGCGCCTCGAGAAGCGCCTGGTTGGTAGCCAGGGTGCCGTTCATTTTCCAGTTCCCTGCTACGAACTTGATGCGCATGCCGGTTTTTACAGCCCCGAATCACAGCCCCGAGTCACATTCCAACCGCGGCCGACTTAAACCGTTGAATTTTACACGTTCATGCCTGGGGGAGCAACGCGGAAAGACCCGCAGAACCTGGCGTAATGCCGGGGCGCGGGAGCTTTCTCGAGCCCGCGCGTAAACGCAGGCGCGCCACAGGTTCAACTCGCTTTGCGCACCGCATCGGCGATGGTTTCGGCCCACAGCCTGACTTTCGCCTCCACGTCGCCTTCGACCATCACGCGCACCAAGGGCTCGGTGCCCGATGCGCGCAGCAGCACGCGTCCGCTGCCGTCGAGATCGCGCTCGGCGTCGGCGAGCGCCTGCTGCACGCCGTCGTGGCGCGCGAAATCGAAGCGCTCCTTCATGGAGACGTTGATGAGCACCTGCGGGTAGAGCGTCATGCCGCCGGCGGCCTCGCGCAGCGTCGTTCCCGCCTCTGCAAGCGCATCCAGCACGAGCAGCGCGGATACGATCCCGTCGCCCGTCGTGTGCTTGTCGAGGAAAACGATGTGACCCGAGTTCTCGCCGCCGAGCTGCCACCCGCGCTCGTTCAGCATCTCGAGCACGTAGCGGTCCCCGACCTTGGCGCGCGCGAATGGGACATCCATCTTGCCGAGCGCGTGCTCGAGTCCGAGGTTGGACATCTGTGTGCCGACGACGCCGCCGCGCAGGATGCCGCGGGTGTGACGGTGCCGCGCGATGACATAAAGAAGCTGGTCGCCGTCGTAGAGGCGGCCCGCGGCGTCGGCCATGATGATGCGATCGCCGTCCCCATCCAGAGCGATGCCGAGATGGGCGCCGCAACGCTGTACTTCGGCCTGCAGCGCCTGCGGATGGGTCGCGCCCACGCCGTCGTTGATGTTGAAGCCGTCGGGGTCCGCGCCGATGGAAACGACATCGGCGCCGAGCTCGTGGAATACGCAAGGCGCGATGGCGTAGGCGGCGCCGTGAGCGCTGTCGACGACGATGCGCATGCCCTTCAGGTCGAGCCGGCTGGGAAAGGTGCTCTTGCAGAATTCGATATAGCGGCCCGAGGCGTCTTCCATGCGGCGCGCTTTGCCGAGCTTCCGCGATCCCTCGCATACGAGAGGGCGCTCGAGCTCGCGCTCGATCTCGCTTTCGGTCTCGTCGGGCAGCTTCGCCCCGTCGCCCGAGAAGAACTTGATGCCGTTATCGTCGAAGGCATTGTGCGAGGCGCTGATGACGATGCCGGCGGACAGTCTGAGCGCGCGTGTGAGGTACGCGACCCCCGGGGTAGGCATAGGTCCGACCAGCACGACGTCCACACCGGCCGACGACAAGCCCGCCTGGAGCGCCGATTCCAGCATGTAGCCCGACACCCTCGTGTCCTTGCCGATCAGCACCGCCGGGTGCCCGGAAGACGATTGCCGCGCCGCGAGCACCTTGCCTGCGGCGTAGCCGAGCCTCATGACGATCTCGGGCGTGATCGGCGACTCGCCTACCTTGCCCCTCACACCGTCGGTACCGAAAAATTTGCGCGTCATCGTCACCGTGCCTCTCGCGAAAAGACGCCGATTGTACCTTTCAGCGCGAGCCACACCGAAAGTGCATCGCGCGTCGCCGCGACATCGTGCACGCGCAGGATGCTCGCGCCGCGCTCTACGGCGAAAAGCGCCGCCGCGACGCTCGCGTGCACGCGCTCGGCCGGCTCGCGGCCGGTGATCCTGCCGAGCATGGCCTTGCGCGAGAACCCGGCGAGGACCGGCACGCCCAGTCTGGTCAGCGAAGCGAGCTCGCGCGCGAGTGCAAGGTTGTGCTCGTAGCTCTTGCCGAAGCCGAAGCCGGGGTCGATCAAGATCCGCTCGCGCGCGATGCCCGCGCGCACGGCTGCGGCCAGGCGCTGCGCGAGGTAGTCATGCACCTCCCTCACCACGTCGCCATAGTGCGGATTCTGCTGCATCGTCTGCGGATCCCCCTGCTTGTGCATGAGGCATACCGCCGCCTCGCTCCGCGAGACGATCTCGAGCGCGCGAGGGGACTCGAGCGCATCGATGTCGTTGACGAGGCTCGCGCCCGCGGCGATCGCTTCGCCCATCAATTCCGGCTTGCGCGTGTCGATCGAGAGCGGCACCCCGCAGCCGGCGAGAGCCTCGATGACCGGCAGGACGCGCCGGCGCTCCTCCGCGAGCCCGACTGGCTGCGCACCCGGCCGCGTCGATTCCCCGCCGACGTCGAGTATGTCGGCGCCTTCTGCGATCAGCGCCCGCCCCTGTGCGACCGCGGCCTCGCACGTCGCATGCAGACCCCCGTCCGAGAAGGAATCGGGGGTGACGTTGACGACGCCCATGATGAGCGGCCCTTCGAGCGGCAACCGGTAGCCGCCGCACTGAAGGTAAGACGGGGAACCGGACATCGGAGGCTCGGGATGCATAGGGTCGCGCGAGCGTTGAATTAAATGAAAAGGGGTAAGGCTTTCGACCTTACCCCTTTCGGCTGCCGTCGCGTCGCGTTGCGGGATCAGGCCTCCGGCGCAGCCGCCGCCGCAGGCGTCGGCGTCGGCGTCGCGTCGCGCGGCGGATGCTGCGCGGGCGGCGGCGCCGGTTTGGGCGGGCGCGGCGGACGTCCTTCCATGATGTCGGCGATCTGGTCGGCGTCCAGGGTTTCCCATTCGAGCAGGGCTTTCGCCATCGTCTCGACCTTGTCGCGGTTTTCTTCGATCAGCTTCCGCGCGAGCGCGTATTGCTGGTCGATGATGCGGCGGATCTCGACGTCCACTTTCTGCAGGGTCGACTCCGACACGTTCTTGTGGGTCGTAACCGAGCGGCCGAGGAAGACTTCGCCTTCGTTTTCACCGTAGACCATCGGTCCCAGCGAGTCGCTCATGCCCCAGCGCACGACCATGTTGCGCGCCATTTCGGTCGCGCGCTCGAAGTCGTTCGAGGCGCCGGTCGTCATCTGCCCCATGAAGATTTCCTCGGCGATGCGCCCGCCGAAGAGCACCGCGATGTTCTGCAGGATCATCTCCGCGTCCATGCTGTAGCGGTCTTCGGCCGGAAGCTGCATGGTCACACCGAGCGCGCGCCCGCGCGGGATGATCGTCACCTTGTGCACCGGATCGGTCCGGGTGAGGAGCCTCGCGACGACCGCGTGGCCGGCCTCGTGGTACGCGGTGTTCTTGCGCTCGTGCTCGGGCATCACGATCGAGCGGCGTTCCGCGCCCATGATGATCTTGTCTTTGGCGCGCTCGAAATCGTCCATGTCCACGAGCCGCTTGCTCCCGCGCGCCGCAAAAAGCGCAGCCTCGTTGACGAGG
>CAZULX010000214.1:0-3340 GCA_964621335.1 uncultured Streptomycetaceae bacterium | reverse complement strand
AGCACCTACGCCATCATCCGCACGCACATCCTCGGCAACGTCCTCGGGCCCATACTCGTCTATGCGACCGTGCTCGTGAGCGTGTCCATCCTCATCGCCGCCGGCCTCTCCTTCATCGGCCTCGGGGCGAGCTCGCCGGACGCCGAATGGGGGCTCATGCTGAACACGCTGCGCGAATCGATTTTCCTCGCGCCGCTCATCTCGGTGCTGCCGGGTTTCATGATTTTCGTGACCTCGATGTGCTTCAACCTGATCAGCGACGGGCTGCGCAGCGCGATGGACGTGCGGTTCTGACTCTCCTCACCGTCCGCGATCTGCGCAAGTATTTCCCCGTCAAAGCGCAGTCTTTCGGGGGACCGAAGCTCATGGTGCAGGCGGTGGACGGCGTGAGCTTTTCCATCGCGCAGGGCGAGACGCTGGGCATCGTCGGCGAATCGGGCTGCGGTAAGTCGACGACGGCGCGGCTCCTCATGCACCTGATCGAACCCGACGAAGGCGACATCCGCTTCGACGACAACAAGCTCGGCGTCGCTGGATACACGGTGCGCGAGCTGCGCCGCCAGATGCAGATGGTCTTTCAGGATTCCTATGCATCGCTCAATCCACGCCTCGCCGTGCAGGACAGCATCGCTTTCGGGCCGATGGCGCATGGCGTCGCCGCGGAAGCGGCGCGCAGCAAGGCGCGCGACCTGCTGGCGCTGGTGAAGCTCGATCCCGACCAGTTCGGCCGGCGCTATCCGCACGAGCTCTCGGGGGGGCAGCGCCAGCGCGTGAACTTCGCGCGTGCGCTCGCGCTCGAGCCGCGTCTGGTCATCCTCGACGAAGCGGTCTCCGCGCTCGACAAGTCGATCGAGGCGCAGGTGCTCAATCTGCTGATGGACCTGAGGAAGAACCTGGGGCTCACCTACCTTTTCATTTCACACGATCTTTCGGTCGTGCAGTACGTGAGCGATCACGTGCTCGTCATGTACCTCGGCAAGGTGGTCGAGCTCGGGCCGGTCGACGAGGTCTATCACCGTGCGCGCCATCCTTACACGCTCGCGCTTCTCGACTCGCGTCCTTCGATGGATCCCGACGTGCGCATCGAGCGCCCGCCGCTCGTGGGCGACCCGCCCAATCCCATCAATCCGCCGTCGGGCTGCCGCTTTCGAACGCGCTGCGCGTATGCCGAACCGGTCTGCGAGCGCGTCGAGCCCCGGCTCGCGGTGCAGGACACGAGCCCCGCGCACTCGGCGGCGTGTCATATGGTCACCGCGGGATCGGGGCACAGCAAGGCGCCCGGCGCGTGAAACAGATACACGCCGCGCGCACGGCCCTGGAAGCCTATCTCGTGCGCGGTTTTCTCGACTCTCACGGCATCCCGGCCGAAGTGCGCGGAGAGTTCCTGACGAGCGGCTGGGGCGAGCTGCCGGTCGACGTGTGCTCGGTGTGGGTCACCGACGATGCGCACTACGAAGCCGCGAACGACCTGCTCGTGGCGTTCATGAGCGGCAGCTACGCGCGCCTCTACAGCGGCGAGCGCTGGACCTGTTCGCGCTGCGGCGAAAAGCTCGAAGGTCAGTTCACGGCGTGCTGGAACTGCGGCGCCGCGAAGATTTAACCGCCAAGACGCCAAGAAGAACGAAGGATCGCTGCGCGATCGAATCGCGCGTGATGCCGTCATTCTGGCGCCAAGCCAGAATCCATTTTAGGTCTTCTGGTTTTCTTGGCGTCTTGGCGGTTCAAAGCATTTCAGCTCGCCAGTGACTTCATCACGCGCCACAGCGACGTTTTGGCCTCGAACCCGATTCCCGGTATGTCCGGCAGGCGTACGTAGCTCTCTTCCACCGGCATCCTGTCGGCGAAGCCGCCGAAAGGCTGAAAGACATCCGGGTAGGACTCGTTGCCGCCAAGCTTGAGTCCCGCAGCGATATTGAGCGATAGCTGGTGCCCGCCGTGCGGAATGCATCGCCGCGGCGACCATCCCTGCTCTTTCAGCATCGCCAGGGTTCGCATGTATTCGACCAGGCCGTAGGAGAGCGCGCAGTCGAACTGCAGCCAGTCGCGGTCGTGGCGCATGCCGCCGTAGCGGATGAGGTTGCGCGCGTCCTGCATCGAGAACAGGTTCTCGCCGGTCGCCATCGGGCCTTCGTAGTGCGCGGCAAGCTCGGCCTGCAACTCGAAGTCGAGCGGGTCGCCGGCTTCCTCGTACCAGAAGAGGCCGTAAGGCGCGAGCGCCCGCGCGTACTCGATCGCGGTCTCCAGATCGAAGCGCCCGTTGGCGTCCACCGCGACGTTCTTCGGCGATCCCACGACCCCGGCCACCGCGTCGATGCGTTCGAGATCGTCAGCGAGGGATTCGCCGCCGATCTTGATTTTCACGACCGTGTAGCCGAGGTCGAGATACTTGCGCATCTCGTCTTTCAGCGCCTGCACGTTCTTGCCCGGATAGTAATAACCGCCGGCGGCATAGACGAACACCTTGTCGTCGGCTTCGCCTTCGTTGTAGCGCTCGGCCAGCAACCGGTAGAGCGGCTTGCCTTCGACTTTCGCCACCGCGTCCCACACCGCCATGTCGAGCACACCCACCGCGACCGAGCGCTCGCCGTGGCCGCCCGGTTTCTCGTTCGCCATCGCGCACGCCCAGATGCGATGCGGATCGAGGTTCGTCCCGGCGTCGTCGAGGAGCGATCCCGGATCGGCCTGCATGATGCGCGGGATGAAGCGCTCGGCGAGCAAGCCCCCCTGCGCGTAGCGGCCGTTCGAGTTGAAGCCGTAGCCGACGACGGGCCTGCCGTCGCGGACGACGTCGGTCACGACCGCCACGACGCTCGCCGTCATTTTCGAGAAATCGATATACGCGTTCCGTATCGCGGACGCAATCGGCACCGTGGCCGAATGTATGGCAGTGATTTTCATGCCCGCAATTATACGTAGCAGCAACCAGTAGAAACACGCCTGCGGCGTGATATGCTTTTTTTCGTCTACCACGCCGCGGCCGCCACGATGGACAAGAATCTCGTCTCACCGCTCATGCACGAGCTCAGCATGTACATCGCGACCGCGCTGCACGACCCGCTGCCGGACGCGGTCAGCGATCGTGCGAAAGTCCATCTGGTCGATACCTTCGCGGCGATGATCTCGGGGTCGCGGCTGCTGCCCGGCGCGCGAGCGATCGAATACGTGAGATCGCTCGGCGGCAAAGCCGAAGCCGGCGTCATGGGCACGCACATCGTCACCTCGCCCGTGCACGCGGCGCTCGCGAACGGCATGTTCGGTCACGCCGACGAGACCGACGACACGCACCCGCCGTCGCTCACGCACCCCGGAACGAGCGTTGTGCCCGCGGCAATGGCGATCG
>CAZULX010000213.1:0-9526 GCA_964621335.1 uncultured Streptomycetaceae bacterium | reverse complement strand
CATACAGCAGCGATTCCTCCCCGCGAACGGCGAGCGCGGCACCACGGGGGTTGCCCAGGCCTACCCGCTGGTACAGATCGACAGGAAATTGCTGCGTCTCGCTCCCGGCGCCCGCATCTACGATCAGGGCAACCGCACCATCGTGCACGGCCATCTGCCCTCCGGCGTCGAAGTGTTTTACGCGAAGGAACAGAGCGGCAGCGTGCAGCGCATCTACATCCTCACCGAGCAGGAGATCGTGCGACTGAAGCAGACCGGCAAGCGGTGATGGCGCGCAAGCTCTACATCAAGACTTTCGGCTGCCAGATGAACGAGTACGACTCCGACAAGATCGCGGACGTGCTCGGCGCGGCGCACGGCATGGAAACGACTGCCGACCCCGCGGACGCCGACGTCATCCTCTTCAACACGTGCTCGGTCCGGGAGAAAGCGCAGGAAAAGGTTTTCCACGACCTCGGCCGCGTGAAGCACCTCAAACGCGCGCGGCCCGGCGTCCTGATCGGCGTCGGCGGGTGTGTCGCGAGCCAGGAAGGCGCGGCGATCGTCGCGCGCGCCCCCTACGTCGATCTCGTTTTCGGGCCGCAGACGCTGCACCGCCTCCCGGAGATGATCGCGGCGAGGCGCGCTTCCGGCACGCCCCAGATCGACATCTCATTCCCCGAAGTGGAGAAGTTCGACCGCATGCCGCCCGCGCGAGTCGAAGGCGCGAGCGCTTTCGTCTCGATCATGGAAGGCTGCAGCAAGTACTGCTCGTTCTGCGTCGTGCCGTACACGCGCGGGGAGGAAGTCTCGCGGCCGTTCGAAAGCGTGCTGGTCGAAGTGGCGGAGCTCGCGGCGCAGGGGACGAAGGAAATCACCCTGCTCGGACAGAACGTCAACGCTTACCGCGGACCGACCGCAGAGGGCGAGATCGCCGACCTCGCGCTGCTGCTCGAGTACGTCGCGGAAATTCCCGGCGTAGAGCGCATGCGCTACACCACCTCTCATCCGCGCGAGTTCACGCCGCGGCTGATCGAGGCCTATTCCACGCTGCCCCAGCTCGTGAGCCACGTGCACCTGCCGGTGCAATCGGGTTCCGACCGCATACTGGCTGCGATGAAGCGCGGCTATACGGTGATCGAGTACAAATCGATCGTGAGACGGCTGCGCGCGGCGCGCCCCGGAATCTGCATCTCTTCCGATTTCATCGTCGGCTTTCCGGGCGAGACCGAAGACGATCACGCAGCGACCCTCGAGCTCATCGACGAGTGCGCTTTCGACGCGAGCTTCAGCTTTCTTTACAGCCCGCGGCCGGGGACTCCGGCAGCGGCGCTCCGCGACGAGACGCCGCACGAGACAAAGCTCGCGCGACTGCACGCGCTGCAGGAGAAGATAGACCGCAGGGCGAACGAGATCAGCCGCGGGATGATCGGCAGCACCCAGCGCGTGCTGGTCGAGGGGCCGGCGCGCAGGAACCCCGACGAGCTCGCGGGCCGCACCGACAACAACCGCATGGTGAACTTCGGCGGTCCGCTGCGGCTAGCGGGCAGCTTCGTCGAAGTGTCGATCACCGCAGCCCGGCCGCACTCGCTGCGCGGCGAGATGGCGCACGCGCTGCACTGACTATCCGTGGAAATCAGCTTCACGCCGGTGGACAACCAGCGGCTCGCCAACCTTTGCGGCGCGCTCGACGAGAACCTGCGCCAGGTGGAGACCGCGCTCGACGTGAACATCGCACGGCGCGGCGAGCGCTTTTCGATCACGGGCAAGCCCGCGAAGACACGAGTCGCGGCGAAGCTGCTCGAGGGTTTTTACGCGCGCGCCGACGACACGCTCAGCCTCGAAGACGTGCAGTTGGGCCTGATCGAAGCCGGCGCGGAGCGCTCCGGCGAAAAGCCGGAAGCGACGGCCCCGATGCTGCTCACGCGGCGCCCCGACCTGCACGGCCGCACGCCGCACCAGGTCGAGTATCTGCTGAACATACAGGGCCACGACATCACTTTCAGCATCGGGCCCGCGGGCACCGGAAAAACGTATCTCGCCGTCGCCTGCGCGGTGGACGCGCTCGAGCGCGACGCGGTGAAGCGCATCGTGCTCGTGCGCCCCGCGGTCGAGGCGGGCGAGCGGTTGGGCTTCCTGCCGGGCGACATGGCGCAGAAGGTCGATCCGTATCTACGGCCGCTCTACGACGCGCTGTACGATCTCATGGGCTACGACAAGGTCGCGAAAATGTTCGAGCGCGGTGCGATCGAGATCGCGCCGCTCGCGTTCATGCGCGGGCGCACGCTCAACCACTCTTTCGTGATCCTCGACGAAGCGCAGAACACCACGCCTGAGTAGATGAAGATGTTTCTCACGCGCATGGGTTTCGGCAGCAAGGCGGTCGTGACCGGCGACGTGACACAGGTCGATCTCCCCAAGGGACAGAAAAGCGGTCTCATGGATGCGCAGGAAGTGCTGAAAAGAGTGCGCGGCATCGCATTCACCCGCTTCGGCAGCGAGGACGTCGTGCGCCATCCGCTCGTGCAGCGTATCGTGAACGCCTATGAAAATCGGGAAGCCCGCAGTGCGCGCGCGCCCGTCAAACCCTGAGCGGAGCCGCACCGGTGCGAATATCGAGCTCGCGGTGCAATACGCAACCCGGTCGCGCACGGTGCCGGGCGAGGAGGACTTCCGCAAGTGGGTGCGCGCGGCGATGCGCACGAACGCATGTATCACGATCCGCGTGGTCGGCCTCGAGGAAGGGCGCGCGCTCAACCGCGAGTATCGCGGCAGGGATTACGCGACGAACGTGCTCACTTTCGTGCTAGACGACGGCCCGCCCCGCATCGGCGACGTGGCGCTGTGCGCGCCCGTCGTATCGCGCGAAGCCCGCGAGCAGGGTAAGGACGTGATCGCTCACTACGCGCACTTGACGGTGCACGGTGCGCTGCACCTGCAGGGCTACGAACACGAGCACGAGCCCGCGGCAACCGGCATGGAAAAGCTCGAAACGCGGATACTGAAGCGTCTGGGATTCCCGGATCCTTACCAACCCACTTCCGACCATGGACGACACACACAGTAAACCTTCTCTACTCGAACGCATTTCGGCGTTCATCATGCGCGAGCCCGAAGATCGCGAGCAATTGATCGAGCTCCTGCATTCGGCACACGAGCGCAACCTCCTGGACGCCGACGCGCTCGCCATGATCGAAGGCGTGCTGCAGGTATCCGAACTCCAGGCGCGCGACATCATGGTGCCGCGCTCGCAGATGGACGTGATCGACGTCGGCGAATCGCCCGACAAGTTCATCCCCTTCGTCATCCAGACCGCTCACTCGCGTTTTCCGGTGACCGGCGGCAACAAGGACGACATCCTCGGCATCCTGCTCGCGAAGGACCTGCTGCGCTACTACGCCGGCGAGGAAGAGTTCGACGTGCGGGACATGCTGCGTCCGGCCGTCTTCATTCCGGAATCGAAGCCGCTCAACGTGCTGCTCAAGGAATTCCGCAAGAACCGCAACCACATCGCCATCGTCGTCGACGAATACGGCGGCGTCGCGGGGCTCGTGACGATCGAGGACGTGCTCGAGCAGATCGTGGGCGAGATCGAGGACGAATACGATTTCGACGAAGCCGAGGACAACATCGTCCAGGACAAGACCGGGCAGTACCGCGTCAAGGCAGTCACCGAGATCGACGACTTCAACGAGAAGTTCGGCACCGACTTCAGCGATGACGAGTTCGACACGATCGGCGGACTCGTGCTGAAGCACTTCGGCCGCGTTCCCAAGCGCGGCGAGCAGGTGACCATGGAAGGCTTAACGTTCAAGGTCGTGCGCGCCGACAGCCGCCGACTGCATCTCCTCGAGGTCGCGCCCAAGAACGTCGTCAGCGCCTGATGCCGCGTGCGCGCAGCGCCTGGCGGCGGCGCTTCGCCATTGAACGCACGTCGCTTGCCGCAGCTCTCCTCGGCGCGGCCACGGTCGCGGGGTTCGCGCCGCTGTACCTCTACCCGCTTCCGGTCGTCACGATCGCGCTCCTGATCTGGCTGTGGGCGCGCGCCCCATCGTCGCGGCGCGTATTCGCGCTCGGCTGGTGGTTCGGGCTCGGCTTTTTCCTCACCGGGGTGTCGTGGGTTTACGTGAGCCTTCACAACTTCGGCGCGATGCCCGCACCCCTCGCGGCGCTCGCGACCCTGCTCTTCTGTGCCTTCCTCGCAATCTTTCCTGCGACCGCCGCTTACGGATATGCAAGGTCCTCCGCACCCGCCTGGGTGAAGCTCGCCCTGCTGCTGCCGGCGCTGTGGACGCTCGCCGAATGGGTTCGTGGGTGGATCTTCACGGGCTTTCCGTGGCTGGCGCTCGGTTATTCGCAGGTGCCTTCGAGCCCGCTCGCCGGTTATGCGCCCGTCGTCGGCGTCTATGGGCTGACGCTCGCCACGGTCGCGAGCGCAGGCTTGCTCGTGCTGCTCGCGCAGCACGCGCGTAACGGCCGGGAAGCCGGTGCAGGTGCGCTGCGCCGTGCCGTCGTGCGCGCCCCCAGACATCCCGCCGCCTGGGCGCTGGTCGTGCTGTGGGCGGCGGGCTTTGCGCTGGGACACGTCAAGTGGACCGAGCCGGTCGGCGCGCCGGTGAGCGTCGCGCTCCTCCAGGGAAACATTCCGCAGGACATCAAGTGGACCCCGCAGGGACTGCGCACGACGCTCGCCGAGTATCACCGCCTCGCGCTGCAATCGAACGCGAAGCTCACGGTCTTTCCGGAGACCGCGCTGCCGCTTTTTTTGCATCAGGTGCCTTCGGATTATCTCGAAAGCCTCGCCGCCCACGCGCGGGCGAGCCAGGGCGACGTCGTGATCGGCGTTCCGGAGCGCATTCCCACCGGCGAGTACTACAACAGCGCGATTACGGTCGGCGCGTCGGCGACGCAGGTCTACCGCAAGACGCACCTCGTGCCGTTCGGCGAATTCATACCGCTCCGGCCGGTCCTGGCATGGATCGTCAACGTGCTCGCGATTCCGCTTCAGGATTTCTCGCGCGGCACGCAGGAGCCCGAGCCCCTGACGATCGCCGGGCAGCGCGTCGCGATCAACATCTGTTACGAAGACGCTTTCGGCGAGGAAATCATCCGCCAGCTGCCGGAGGCCACGCTGCTCGTGAACGTGAGCAACGTCGCGTGGTTCGGGAGGTCGATCGCGCCGATGCAGCATCTGCAGATCTCGCAGGCGCGGGCGCTCGAGACCGGGCGCTACATGCTGCGCGCGACCAATACCGGCATGACCGGCATCGTGAACGAGCGCGGCGAGGTCGTGAAAGTCGCGGCGCAGTTCGAAACCGCGGCAGTTACCGGAAACGTGCAGGGCCGCTCGGGCATGACGCCTTACATCCGCTGGGGCAATTACGCGATACTCGCCGTGTGCGTCGCGCTAATCGCGGCGGCGCTTCTCCCCGCACGCTTCCGGTAAAATTCGCGGTTTCGCGTTTCGCCATGCTCACCTTCCAGCAGATCATCCTCGCTCTCAATCAGTACTGGGACCGCCAGGGCTGCGCGCTGCTGCAGCCTTACGACATGGAAGTCGGCGCGGGTACGTTCCACACGGCGACCTTTCTGCGCTCGATCGGGCCCGAGCCGTGGAGAGCGGCATACGTGCAGCCTTCGCGGCGTCCCAAGGACGGACGCTACGGCGAGAATCCGAACCGGCTCCAGCATTACTATCAGTACCAGGTCGTGATGAAGCCTTCGCCTTCCGACCTGCAGGACCTCTACCTGGGCTCGCTCTACGCGCTCGGCATCGATCCGAAGGTGAACGACATCCGCTTCGTCGAGGACGACTGGGAGTCGCCGACGCTCGGCGCCTGGGGCCTCGGCTGGGAAGTCTGGCTGAATGGCATGGAAGTGACGCAGTTCACTTATTTCCAGCAGGTCGGGGGCCTCGACTGCAAGCCGGTGCTGGGCGAGCTCACTTACGGGCTCGAGCGACTCGCGCTGTACCTCCAGGGCAAAGAGAGCGTCTACGACCTCGTGTGGGTGGACGGCGTCACCTACGGCGACGTGTACCACCAGAACGAGGTCGAGCAATCGAAGTACAACTTCGAGCTCGCCAACGTCGAGTGGCTGCTCGGGCTCTTCAACGAATGCGAGAGCGAAGCGAAGCGCCTCGTCGAAGCCGGCCTCGTGCTGCCGGCGTACGAGAGGGTGCTCCAGTGCTCGCATGCCTTCAACCTGCTCGATGCGCGCGGCGCGATCTCGGTCACCGAGCGTGCCGCGTACATCGGCCGCGTACGCGCGCTGTCGCGGCTCATCGCGCAGGCGTACTACGCGTCGCGCGAAGCGCTCGGCTTTCCGATGTGCGCGAGCGCGGGTGATGCCGCGGCATGAGTACGAGTCCTCGAGCTTCCCTCCCCGACCGCTCCGCTCCCCCGGGACCCTCTCCCGAAGGGAGAGGGGAGATTCGTGCGGACGGCGGGACGATACCCGGCGTCCGACCGCTATTGATCGAAATCCGCACCGAAGAGTTGCCGCCCAAGGCGCTCGCGCGGCTCGGTGCCGCATTCGCGGAAGCGTTGAGCGCCGATCTCGCGCGCGACGGACTGGTTGCCGAAGGCAGCGAAACCCGCTGGTTCGCGACGCCCCGCCGCCTCGCAGCGCAGCTCACCGCAGTGCGCGACAAGGCGCCGGACAAACCCGTCGAAATCCAGGGGCCCGCGGTGAAAGCGGGACGGGACGCGCAAGGCCGGCCGACGCCGGCGCTCCAGGGCTTCGCGCGCAAGAACGGCGTTGCGGTCGAGGCGCTCGAAGAGCTCGATACCAGGAAAGGCCGCATCTTCGTCTACCGCGGGGTGGTGCGCGGCGCGGCGCTGGCCGACGTGCTCGCCGCGAACGTCGCGGCTGCGCTCAAAAGCCTGCCCATTCCAAAAGTGATGCGCTGGGGCGCGGGCGATGCGGAATTCGTGCGACCCGCGCACGGGCTCGTCATGCTGCACGGCGAGCGCGTCGTGGCGGGGACGGTGCTGGGGCTCGAAAGCGGCAATACGACACTCGGTCATCGCTTCCTCGCCTCGGCTCCGGTCACGATCCCGCGCGCCGCTGAGTACGAGTCCGTCATGCGCGAGCGGGGCCGCGTGATCGTGAGCTTCGACGCGCGCAAGCGCGCGATCGCGGCAGCGCTCGAGAAAGCCGCGGGCGAGAGCGCGAAGTTCACGGCCGACGACGCCCTCCTCGACGAAGTCACCGCGCTCACCGAGGCGCCGGTGGTCTACGCCGGGACTTACAGCCCGGAGTTCCTCGAGGTGCCGGCGGAGTGCCTGGTGCTCTCGATGAAGCAGCACCAGAAGTACTTTCCGCTGCTCGACGCGGCAACGGGCAAGCTGGTTGCGCGCTTTCTCGTGGTGTCCAACCTCGAAACGGCGGACCCCGGCAACATCGTGCGCGGCAACGAGCGCGTGCTCCGCGCGCGGCTCTCGGACGCCAAGTTCTTCTACGATCAGGACCGCCGCGTCAGGCTCGAAGAGCGCGTGCCGCAACTCGCGCACGTCGTCTATCACAACCGGCTCGGCTCGCAATTGCAGCGCGTCGAGCGGGTCCAGCTCCTTGCGGGCCGCTACGCGCGCGCGCTGAACGCGCAGTGGCAGCTCGCCGAGCGCGCGGCGTGGCTCGCGAAAGCCGATCTCGTCACCGGCATGGTCGGCGAGTTTCCCGAGCTGCAGGGCGTGATGGGCCGCTATTACGCGCTGCACGACGGGGAACCGCAGGCGGTCGCCGACGCGATCGAAGCCCACTACCGGCCGCGCTTCGCCGGCGACGCGCTGCCGCAATCTCTCGTCGGCTGCGCAGTGGCGCTCGCGGACAAGCTCGAAACGCTGGCCGGGCTTTTCGGGATCGGGCAGCAGCCGACCGGCGACAAAGACCCTTACGCCCTGCGCCGCCAGGCGCTCGGCGTGGTGCGCATCCTCGCCGAGCGCGCGCTGCCGCTCGAGCTCTCGCGGCTGGTCGACGACGCTTTCGAGGCTTTCGATTCGTCGTTCAGGCTCGAGTCCGCCCACGCCGACCTCGTTTCTTTCCTGTTCGATCGCATGCGGGGCTATTTCGCGGAAAGCGGCTACTCGACTCACGAAATCGAAGCCGTGCTCGCCCTCAGGCCCGATCGGATCGACCTGATCCCCCGCTACCTCGAAGCGGTGAAGATGTTCAACACCCTCCCCGAAGCGCCCAGCCTCGCCGCCGCCAACAAGCGCATCGGCAACATCCTGAGGAAAGCGGGCAGCGTGCCGGCGCAGTTCGATACCGCCCTCCTCGCCGAGCCGGCGGAGAAAGCGCTCGCTGAAGCATACGGCCGGGTCCGATCGAGCGCGGACGAGCGCTACGCTGCTCAGGACTACGCAGGCATGCTGAAGGAGCTCGCTACGCTGAAAGCCGCGGTCGATGCGTTCTTCGACGCCGTCATGGTGATGAGCGAGGATGCGCGGCTGCGCGAGAACCGGATCGCCCTCCTCGCCCAGCTCCAGCAGACGATGAACCGCATCGCGGATATATCCAGGCTCGCGGTATAGCATGAAGCTCGTCATCCTCGACCGCGACGGCGTCATCAACCACGACAGCGACAGCTTCATCAAGTCGCCGGAGGAATGGCGGCCGCTCCCGGGAAGTCTCGAAGCGATCGCGCGGCTGAACCAGGCCGGTTACCAGGTGGTGCTCGCCACCAACCAATCCGGTGTCGGGCGCGGTCTGTTCGAAGTCTCGACGTTGAACGCGATCCACGACCGCATGCACCGCGCGCTCGCGCAGATCGGCGGGCGCATCGACGCGATTTTTTTCTGCCCGCACGCGCAGGAGGCCAACTGCGACTGCCGCAAACCCAGGGCGGGGCTGCTCGAAGAGATCGCGCGGCGCTTCAACGTCGATCTGAAAGGCGTGCCGAGCATCGGCGACGCGCTGCGCGACCTCCAGGCTTCGGCTGCGGTCGGCGCGACACCGATACTCGTGCTGACCGGCAAAGGCGCACAAACGCGCGAGGACGGCGGACTCCCCGAAGGCACTCGGATCTACGACGATCTCGCTGCGGCGGTGCGCGCCATCGTCCGATGATGGCGGGCGTGGTCCTCCGATCGCTCGCCTACGCGCTGCTGCAACTCGTCGTGACACCCGTGTGGGCCATGGTCGCGCTCGCAACGTTCCCGTTTTCACGCCACACGCGGTATCGCGTCGTGAGCGGCTGGTCGCGCTTCATGGTGAAGAGTGCCGAGCGCGTGTGCGGCATACGCTACCGCGTGCTCGGCGCGGAGAACATTCCGACCGAGCCGTGCGTGATCCTCGCGAAGCACGAGTCGGCGTGGGAAACCCTCGCTTTCCAGGCGATTTTCCCGCCCCAGGTCTGGGTGGTGAAGCGCGAGCTGCTGTGGATCCCCTTTTTCGGCTGGGGGCTCGCGATGCTCTCGCCGATCGCTATCGATCGCAAATCCGGACCGCGCGCGCTGAGACACACCGTGGAGCAGGGACGCGAGCGCCTGCGGCAGGGTTTTTCCATCGTCATCTTCCCCGAAGGCACGCGCGCGGCGCCCGGCACGCG
>CAZULX010000212.1:0-2705 GCA_964621335.1 uncultured Streptomycetaceae bacterium | reverse complement strand
ATCGAGCCGCGCTCGAGCACGAAGCGGCCGCCGGCGCCGGCCTCGCCGGTCTCTTCGTCGACAAGGACGGCGACGTCACACCGTGTTTTTTTTTCACCGCGTGGCATGCAGGGATTCTAGCTCACGCGAATTCGGCGGCGGAGGCACGACGGATCGCCTCTGGCACAGCGTTTCGTGTCCGGTTTCCTGGCCGTGGCGGTTCCGACTAATGTCCGACGAACTTAAGAGTCACGACGCTAGCTTTGCGGCGGCGCCATCCCCGCCAGCCGCTCGATCACCGTGAAAATCACGCTCGTGTCTTTCTCCCCGAGCCCCGCGGCGAGCGCCGCCTGCTGATAACGCTGCGCGACGTTCGCGAAGCTCACCGGCACGTGGAGCTCTTTCGCGATCGTCGTGAAAGTCTCGAGATCCTTGTTCATGAGCTGCACCTTGAATCCGGGCTCGAAGTTGCGCGGGATGAGCGCGCGGTCGACACGCGCGAGCGCGTTGCTGTTGCCGCTGCTCGCCTTGATGATCTCGGCCATGGTCTTCAGATCGAGCCCCGCCTTCAGCCCGACCATCATGCCTTCCATCATCGCGATTGCGTTGACCGACGAGAGCATGTTGTTGATCGCCTTCAAGGTGTTGCCCGCGCCGACCGGCCCGACGTGATAGATATTCGGCCCGATCGCGCGCAGGACCGGACGCACGCGCTCGAGCACTGCAGCATCGCCGCCGGTCATGACCGCGAGCGTGGCCGCGCGCGCGCCGGTGACTCCGCCGCTCACCGGCGACTCGAGGTAATCGACGCCGCGCGCTTTCGCGCGAGCATCGAGCTTGCGCGGCGTCGAGGGGAGCACGCTGCTCAGGTCCACGAGCACGGTGCCGGGCTTCGCCAGCTCGATCACGCCGCCCGCATCGAGATACAGCGCTTCCACCTCCGGCGACCCGGGAAGGCAGGTGAGCACGATTTCGGCGCTCTCCACCACCTCTTTCGCCGAAGCGGCCCGCTTCGCGCCGGCCTCGACGAGGTTTTCCATCGCCTGCGGATTCTTGTCGAAGACGGTCATCGAAAAACCGTTCTTCAGGATGTTCGACGCCATGGGATTGCCCATGTTGCCGACGCCGATGAAACCTACTGTAGGCATGCTGTCCCCCTTTTGATTCGAGTGAGCACCGCCGCTCTCAGCCGAACCGCCGCGTGCTCTGCCGGCGATGCGCGTCGACCCAGTAACCCCACGCGACGATGAGCCACATCGCGAGCGCCGTCCACGCGACCGCCCGGCCTGAAGGCGGCGGCGGCCCGAAGATGCTTCCCATGTAGACGACGATCAGGAACGCGACCAACGCCCACAGCGCCCAGCGGCCGACCGCGTCGATCGCCTGCGTCGTCTTCAGGTAGAACGAGACGCCGCCCGCGAAGAGCAGCCCTTCCACCAAGATGGTGGCCGGCACCGAATTCCATAACCCGAGCCCGAGGCGCGTCGTCCCGCCGAGGGTGAGCGGCATGTCCGCGCGGTGGGTGAGGAAGTCGAGTATCCAGTGGCTCAGCACGAGCGCGGCGAGCGTGAGCACGACGTTCATGCGCGAGCGATGCGAAACCGCATACGCCGCGGCGAACGCGATCGCCCACGCCACCAGCGCCACGAGGCTGTGGGAGTACGGATAGTGGACGAAATCGAGCGGCGTGAGCGCGGTAGCACCCGGGCTCACTTCTACTTTCTCGATGCCGAGGAGCACCAGCACCGGCCACACGAGGTCCGCGAGCTGCGCCGCGAGGAACAGCGTCCCGAGCGAAACCGTGGGAACGACCCGCTTCGCCGCGAAGCCGAGCGCGAAGTGCCCGATGAACAATGCGTAACCCCCTGTTTGGACGTTGGACCCGACAGGGCGAGAGTAGCTTAAATCCTGCCCCGATCACGAGCTACGCATGAGAGCGTCATGCGTCCGGGAAATCGCGCGCGGCGTCAGCCGAGTCTTGCAGCGGTCGCGCGCACGAGCTCCCAGCACGCGGCGACATGGGCCTCGGTGGTGAGCACGTTGCCGATTGCGAGCCGGATCACCGTCCTGCCGCCAAGCGCGGTCTGCGTGAGATAGGCTTCGCCGGTCGCATTCACCGACTGCACGATCGCCTCGTTCAGGCGATCGATCTCCGCCGCGGGCGCGTTCTCGCGCCTTACGCCGAAGCACACCACCGCCATCGGCACCGGCGCGGCGAGATCGAATGCCCGGTCGGCCTCGATCCACGATGCGAGGAGGCGCGCGAGACGGATGTGCTCGCGGATGCGCGAGCGCAGGCCCTCCTCCCCGAAAGTGCGGAACACCATCCACGCTTTCAATGCGCGAAAGCGGCGGCCGAGCTGAATGCCGTAATCCATGTAATTCTCGGCGTTCGCCGAAGCATCTCCGCGCAGGTACTCGGGCGTGAGGGCGAACACCGCGCGCAGCATCCCGGGGCGGCGGGTATAGAGCACGCTGAAATCGAGCGGCACGAAAAGCCACTTGTGCGGGTTCACCACCACCGAGTCGGCGGCATCGACCCCCGCCATCGCCCAGCGCTCTTCCGGCAGCAATGCCATCGCGCCGCCATACGCCGCATCGACGTGCAACCACACGCCGTGCTTGAGGCAGATGGCTGCGATTTCCTCGACCGGGTCCACGCTCGTGCTCGAAGTCGTGCCGACGGTTGCGACCACGGCGCACGGCCGGTGGCCGTCCGCCATGTC
>CAZULX010000211.1:0-4431 GCA_964621335.1 uncultured Streptomycetaceae bacterium | reverse complement strand
TGAAGAAGCTGCGCGCTGAAGGCGAAACGCTGCACAAGAACAAAAAGCACACCGAATCCACCGAAGCGTTGGATAAAGCAAAAAAAATACTGGGAATCTGACGCGGGCTTTGCTCGGTCATCAGCGATCCCAAACCCCGCTGCGGCGGGGTTTTCTTTCGAGTGTTACCACGCGATCTGTTTGCGATCGCGAAAAAAACCCCCTGTTGGGCCGTCGTCGGGCAAGGTCGCAAGCCACAGCGCGGTATACGCGCCCTGCTCCGGCGTGCGCGGCGCGCCGTCGCCGCCCATCGCAGTGCGTACCCAGCCCGGGCACATCGAGTTCACCAGGATGTTGCTGCCGTGGAACTCGGCGGCAACGATGCGCGTGAGCGCATTCAACGCCGTCTTCGAAATGCGGTACGCCGGAGTGCCTGCGCCCATTTCCGAGAGCTGGCCCTGCCCGCTCGAGACGTTGACGATGCGCCCGTAGCGGGTCGCCTTCATGAGCGGCACCACGGCCTGCGCGAGTTGCAGCGGCCCGTACAGGTTGGTCTCCAGCGTATCGCGATAGGTGTCGAGCTTGGAATCGAGGAAGCGCGAGCCGCGCGGGTCTGTCATGACCCCGGCGTTATTCACGAGCACGTCTATGCGCCCGCGCCGCCCCGCCACTGCGGCGATGCATGCGCGTATGCTGCGGCAGCTCGTCACGTCCAGCCGGTGAAACTCGACCGCCAGTCCTTCGTCCTGCAGTGCTTTCGCCGCCGCTTTGCCCTTGCTCGCATCGCGCGCGGTGAGCACGACCGAAAGCCCGTGCCGCGCGAGTTGCCTGCAGATTTCAAAGCCGATGCCGCGGTTGCCGCCTGTGACCAGCGCAATGCGTGTCGCATCGGCCATGCCCTATCCTTTCCTGCCGGCCGCCGGCAGCTTCATGCCCACCATCTCTTCGGGTTTCACCCATTCGTCGAACTGCTCGGCGGTGACGTGGCCCAGCGCGACGGCGGACTCCTTCAGCGAAATGCCTTTCTTGTGGGCATTCTTGGCGATCGCGGCGGCTTTCTCGTAACCGATGTGCGGGTTGAGCGCGGTCACGAGCATCAGCGAGTCGCGCATCAGCTGCCCGATACGCTCGACGTTGGGCTCGATGCCGACGGCGCAGAATTCGTCGAAGTTCTCGCAGGCGTGCGCGAGGACGTGCGTGCTGTGGAGGAAATTCCGGATCACCATCGGCCGGAACACGTTCAGCTCGAAATTCCCCATCGAGCCGCCGACGTTGATGGCGACATCGTTCCCGAACACCTGGCAGCACACCATCGTCATCGATTCCGACTGCGTCGGGTTCACCTTGCCCGGCATGATCGAGCTCCCCGGCTCGTTCTCGGGAATCGTGAGCTCCCCCAGCCCCGAGCGCGGCCCGCTCGCAAGCCAGCGGATGTCGTTTGCGATCTTCATGAGCGCGGCGGCCAGTGTCTTCACTGCACCGTGCGCGTGCACTACGCCGTCGCACGAGCCCAACGCTTCGAACTGGTTGGGCGCGGTGACGAAAGGCAGGCCCGTCAACCGCGCGAGCTCCTCGGCGACCTTCGCCGCGAACTGCGGGTGAGCGTTGAGCCCGGTGCCGACCGCCGTGCCGCCGAGCGCGAGCTCCGCGAGATGCGGCAGCGCGCCGTCGAGGTGCTTCAGCGCGTGGTCGAGCTGCGCGACGTAGCCCGAGAACTCCTGGCCCAGCGTGAGCGGCGTCGCATCCTGCAGGTGCGTGCGGCCGATCTTGACGATCCCCATGAAATCGCGCGCCTTGCCGTCGAGCGTGTCGCGGAGCTTCTTCACCGCGGGCTTCAGCTTGCGCTCGATGGCAGTCACCGCGGCAACGTGCATCGCCGTCGGGAATGTATCGTTCGACGACTGCCCCTTGTTCACGTCGTCGTTCGGGTGCACCAGGCGCTGCTCTCCGCGCTCGCCGCCCATCAGCTCGGACGCGCGGTTCCCGAGCACTTCGTTCACGTTCATGTTGGTCTGCGTGCCCGAGCCGGTCTGCCATACCACGAGCGGGAAATGCGCGTCGAGACCCCCCGACAGCGCCTCCTCGGCGGCTTTGATGATCGCCTCGCCCTTTTTTCTATCGAGCACGCCAAGGTCGACGTTCACTTTCGCCGCGGCCTTTTTTACGAGCACCTGAGCGCGAACGACTTCGATCGGCATCGTCTCGCCTGGAAAATGGAAGTGGTGAAGGCTGCGCTGCGTTTGCGCCCCCCACAGCATTTCGTCGGGCACTTCGATGTCGCCCATCGTGTCGTGCTCGACCCTCACCTTCTTCGTCATCTCCATGTCCTCACAATAGGCTTTTCTGCTCGACCCGCTGTCCCATCGACTCGGCGATCGTAACGGCGCTCACGTTCACGATCCGCCGCACGGTCGCGGACGGAGTCCCGATGTGCACCGGGCGCGCGGCGCCGAGAAGCATGGGACCGACGGTGATGCCGTCTCCGGCCGCGGTCTTCAGCAGGTTGAATGCGATGTTCGCAGCGTCGAGATTGGGCATCAGCAGCAGGTTCGCTTCGCCCTTGAGCCTCGAATTGGGAAATACGCGGTTGCGTATGTCTTCGGAGAACGCCATGTCGCCCTGCATTTCGCCGTCGACCTCGAGATCGGGCGCGAGCAGGCGGATGCGCTCGCACGCTTCGCGCATCTTGATCGCGGTGGGCGTATCGGCGCCGCCGAAGCTCGAGTGGGAGAGCAGCGCGGCCTTGGGCGTCAGGCCGAAGCGGCGGATCTCCTCGGCTGCGAGGACCGCGTTCTCGGCGATCACATCGGCGCTCGGATCGAAATTCACGTACGTGTCGCAGATGAAAACGGTGCGCTGGGGAAGCAGCAGCAGGTTCATCGCGGCAAATTGATTGACGCCCGGGCGCTTGCCGATCACCGTCTCGACGAAGCGCAGGTGCCGGTGATAGTCGCCGAGGATGCCGCACACCATCGCGTCGGCTTCGCCCATGTGCAGCAGCATCGCGCCGATCAACGTCGGCTGGCGGCGCATGTCGAGCTTGGCGATCTCCGGCGTGACGCCGCGCCGCGCGCCGAGCCTGTGGTACGCGCCCCAGTACTCCCGGTAACGCGGGTCCTGATCGGGATCGACGAGGTCGAAATCGTGCCCGCGTTTCAGACGCAACCCGAGGCGCTCGATGCGATTGTCGATCACGTCCGGGCGCCCGATCAGCACCGGCCGCGCGATGCGCTCGTCGATCACGACCTGCGCCGCGCGCAGGATGCGCTCCTCCTCGCCCTCGGCGTAGACGATGCGCCGCCGCGCCTGTTTGGCTGCGGCGAAAACCGGCTTCATCACGAAGCCGGAGTGGTAGACGAACTGGTTCAGCCGGTCGCGATACGCGTCCAGGTCTTCGATCGGCCGCGTCGCGACGCCGCTGTCCATAGCCGCCTGCGCGACCGCGGGAGCGATCTTGGCGATCAGGCGCGGATCGAAAGGCCGCGGAATCAGGTATTCGGGGCCGAAGCTCAGGTCCTGCTCGCCGTACGCGAGCGCGACGATGTCCGACTGCTCGGCCTGCGCGAGCTCGGCGATCGCGCGCACCGCGGCGATCTCCATGTCGCGGTTGATGGTCGTCGCTCCCACGTCGAGCGCGCCGCGAAAGACGAAAGGAAAGCACAGGACGTTGTTGACCTGATTGGGATAGTCCGAGCGTCCGGTGGCGATGACGGCGTCGGGCTTCGCTTCGCGCGCGAGCTCGGGAAGAATCTCGGGCTCGGGATTGGCAAGGGCGAGTATCAGAGGCCGCGCGGCCATGCGCTTCACCATCTCGGGCTTGAGCACGCCGCCCGCGGACAGGCCGAGGAAGATGTCGGCGCCTTCGATCACGTCGGCGAGCTTGCGCGCCCCGGTGTCGATGGCATAGCGCTCTTTCTCCGGGTCCATCTCGTCCTTGCGCCCCCTGTAGACGACACCGGCGATGTCGGTGACGACGACGTTCTCACGGCGCACGCCGAGAGCGACAAGGAGATCGAGGCACGCGAGCGCCGCGGCGCCGGCGCCCGACACCACGACCTTCACGGCTCCGATATCCTTCCCGACGACTTTCAATCCGTTGTATATCGCGGCGCCGACGATGATGGCCGTGCCGTGCTGGTCATCGTGGAAGACCGGGATCTGCAGGCGCGCACGCAGCTGGCGCTCGACGTAAAAGCACTCCGGCGCCTTGATGTCTTCGAGATTGATGCCGCCGAATGTCGGCTCCAGCGCCGCGATGATGTCTACGAGCTTCTGCGGATCGGGCTCGTCGACTTCCAGGTCGAAGACGTCGATGCCGGCGAATTTCTTGAAGAGCACCGCCTTGCCTTCCATCACCGGCTTGGCCGCGAGAGGTCCGATGGCGCCGAGGCCGAGCACCGCAGTGCCGTTGGTGATGACGGCCACGAGATTGCCGCGCGCGGTGAGGTTGCG
>CAZULX010000210.1:0-5523 GCA_964621335.1 uncultured Streptomycetaceae bacterium | reverse complement strand
CGCTGCCGATGATGATGCTCTGGTAGCCGGCGAGCTCGGCGCCTTCGAGCTTGATCGTATAGCGCTCGGCGGGCTTGAACGTGCTGCCCGAGACTTTCACCGCGCGGTCCGAAAGCGCTTCGTACTTCGCCGAGTACGTATTGAGCACGCCCGAAGGCTCGACGAGCTCGTAAGGCGTCGAATTCTCGTACAGGTTGTGCGAGGCCACGCTGTCCGGATCGCAGCGATACTCCGGGTTCGGCGGCTCCACGATGAAATGGTCGTCGCGCACGATCGCGAAGTTGCAGTCGGGGTACTTCCGCAGCACCACGCACGCCGCGCCGCACTCGAGGATTTTGGCGGCGTGCCACACCGTCGCGGGATTCAATCCGCGCATCACCGGCATCGCCGAGAAAATCGACGTGTCGCTCGAGCGCCCGGCGATCACGACTTCGGCGCCGTTCTCGAGCGCTTCGACGAAAGGCTCTATGCCCGCCATGCCGACGATGTGCGTGCTGCGATCGATCACCTGCCCGGTGAGCTCCGGGGGATTCGCGAGCGGCGTGATCTTCCCTTCGCGCAGCTTCCTCTTGAGATAACCCTTGTCCTGCTCGCTGTGGATCGCGGCGAGCTTGAAGCCGAGCTTCTCCTCGCGCGCGATCTCGCGCGCGATGCCGACGAGGCGCTCGAGCTGCGGATCGCTGCCCGAAGTGCACGCGGACCCGACGATGACGGGAATTTTCGCGGCGCGCCCCGCGAGCAGCATGAGGCGCAGATCGCGCTTGTACGCAGCGTCGGAAAAAAGAGTGTCGCCCGAGCCCAGGTAATGCGGCCCCGGGTCGGTCGAGCCCGAATCGGCGCCGATGAAATGCGGCTCGAGCGCCATCGCGCGTTTGAGCGTCTCCTCGCGAAAGCCCGAGCCCAGGATGCCGGTCGCGGAAAGGATGCGGATTTCTTTCATGGGGTCCTATTTTGCGTTGACGCCGGTCGGCGTGAAATACGCCGACTGCGCCGAGCGCACCGCACGCCACGACACCTCGAAAGGGGTTTCGTACGGCTCGTATAGTATGCGCACGTTGCCTTCGATCACGTCGCCTTCGACGCGCCCGGTGAACTGGTGCCGCACCAGACCGGCGCCTTTCAGCGTCATCATGAGCGAGAACGAAATCTGCTCGCCGGTGAGCTTCATGCCGTCGAAGACGCCGCGCCGGCCTCCCGATCGCACGACGCCTTCGACCACCTGGAATTGCTGTTCGAGCACGGCGTCGTAAGCTCGGTTGCCTTTGCCGAAATCGAGGCTCCAGCTCCAGAAGCCCGCGACCTGGGCCGGCACCACCCACATGAAAAGCTGCACGCCGTCGGTGTCGGTCGCATCGGGCTTCCACGATCCCAGGTCCCAGATGCGCGTGACGATGCGCGTACCGGGCCGCGCCTCGGCGAGGATCTTGGGGCGCAGCATGCGCATCAGCTCGGGCCACAGCCACATCGCGACGATGTCGGCTTGCGTGAGATCGGTGTCGAAAGCGTTCTGGTGCAGGAACTCGACGCGATCGCCGAGCCCGGCCTTCGCGGCGACCTGCCGCGATTCCTGCACGAGCTTCGCGTCGATCTCGATGCCGCGCCCGCGCGCGGTCGGGTTGATTTTCGCCGCCTCGAACACGATGCGGCCGTCACCCGAGCCCAGGTCGTACACCATGTCGCCGTCCTTGAGTCCCGCGAGCTTGAGCATGCGCAGGACATCGGTTTCGTCGGTCGGAACGAAAAGCGAGAAGCGCTCCTGGGCAAACGCCGGGGGCGCCGATGCGAGGCACAGGGCGAGCGCCGACGCGAAAAAGGCGCGGGTAAATTGCAGGCACGCAGCACGAACAGTTAGTATCGCTGGGATCATTTTCTGTTTTTCGAATGAGGCGGCGAGAGCGGCAGCGACATTGTAGCGCCGGGATCGCGGAGATCGGAGGCGACATGGCGGAACGGCAGGAGCAGGACACAGGCGCGGAGCTGAAGCTCCTCACGTCCAACAGCATGCACGGTGTGCTCGACGAGCTGATACCGGCATTCGAGCGCGCGAGCGGAAGACGCGTGAGCTTGAGCTACGACCCGGCGCAGATCATGTTGAAGCGCATCGCGGCGGGCGAAAGCGGCGACGTCGCGATTCTCAGCCAGCCTGCGATCGACGCGCTCGCGGGAGAGCGCAAGATCGCGCCCGAGAGCCGCAGGACGCTCGCGCGCTGCGGCGTGGGCATCGGCGTGCGGGCGGGCGCGCCCAAACCCGACATCAGCTCGGTCGACGCGTTCAAGCGCGCGCTGCTCGACGCGAAGTCGATCGCGCACACCAGTCACGGCGCGAGCGGGATCCATTTCTCGGGCATCGTCGAGCGCCTCGGTATCGCAGCCGAAGTCAAAGCCAAAGCGGTGCAGAACCAGGGCGGCCTCATCGGCACGCTGGTGGTCGAAGGCAAGGCCGAGCTTGCCGTGCAGCAGATTCCGGAGCTGATGGCCGTTCCCGGACTCGAAGTGGTCGGCCCGCTGCCGCAGGAGCTTCAGGCGATCTCGGTCGTCACCGTGGGAATTTTCGTCGGTGCGAAAGAGCAGGCGGGCGCGCAGGCGCTGATCGATTTTCTGCTGCTGCCGACGTCGGCTCGCGTGTTCAGAGCCAAGGGCCTCGAGCCGGCGTGACGCGGCGGAGTCTGTTATCGGTAGATAGCCGAAGGAAGGGGGGTTACGGAGGGGAACCTTGGGTTCCCCTCTGTTCGTTCACCGGCGCTGCGCGCTGCGCGCGGCCGTCAGGCCGCCGCTAAAGCGCGCAGCTGCGTGAGCATCGCCTCGCCCACTTCGACGCCGTCCTGCGCGGCGCGCGCCGCAAGCGCGTGCCGGCGATCGCCGGGAAGCCGCACGCCGTCTTCTTCGAGCATCGCGGCGACGAGCGCTTCCACGCGGTCGCTGTAGACATCGCTGCCCGCGAGCGATCCCGGATTGATGACAATGAACGCCTGCCCGAGCCGAAGCGGCGTGCCGCGCTCGAGGTGCAGCGATTCCAGCTCGTGCGAAAGCACCGCGCCGGTCAATGCGCAGCAGATCAGCTCGACTGCGAGCGCGAGCATAGTTCCCTTGAGGCCGCCGACGGCGTATAGACTGCCGCCGAGCAGGATCTTGTCGGCGTCGGTCGTAGGGTTGCCGTCCTTGTCCATGCCCCAGCCTTCGGGTATCGGCTTGCCTTCCTTCTGCAGCAGCATGATCTGGCCGCGCGTCACCTGCGTGAGCGAAAGGTCCACGACCAGCGGCGGCGCTTCACGTCTCGGGAAAATCGCGGCGACCGGATTGGTGCCGAAGAGCGGACGCGTGCCGCCCCACGGCGAGATCGCGGCGGGGGCGGTGCTGAACGCGAGCCCGACCATGCCCTGCCCTGCGACCGGCTCCAGCAGGATCCCGAGCGCGCCGCAGTGATGGCTGTTGGTGACGCCGGCGAAACCGATCCCGCCCGCCTGTGCGCGCTCCACGGCGTTCTCGATCGCGAGCTCGCACGGCTCGAAGCCGAGCCCCGTTCCCGCATCGATGAGGCACGCAGCGCCCGCATCGCGTATGACGCGCGGCACCGCCTCGCCCTGCGCGCGGCCGGATTCGAGATGCGCGCAATAAGTCGGCACGCGCGCCACGCCGTGTGTGGCGAGGCCTTGCGCGTCGGCGGCGACGAGGTACCTCGCGGCCGCGCGCGCCTGGGAGTTCGAGGCGCCGCTCGCGTGGAGCGCTGCGCAGGCGAGAGCGGTGAGATCGGGAATCGCTATCAGCGGCATTGGATGTCTCGACGGCGTTTCTTGCTTTTGGCCGGTGCATATCAATGCACCTGCGCTCGCTGCGGGCCCGAAGTTTGCGTCCGCGAGCGCGATGGATGCTACGCTCGCGCCCTCAGAGGGTCAAACCATGCGACCTCGATCACGCACAGTCGGCTCGATCCGCGCATCGCGCGCCGCCGCCGCGCTGCTCGCGCTCGGGTCTTATGCGTGCGCGCCGCTGCCGCAGAAACCGCCGCCGTGGATCGCGCCCGCCGTTCCGGTCGAGGTTCGCGAGTCGCCGAATTTCGATCAGCGCCGCCCGGGATTCGTCATCCTGCATCACACGACGAACAACACCGCGGAGCAGGCGCTCACCACGCTCACCACCCGCGAGCGCGGCGTGAGCTCGCACTACGTGATCGGCCGCGACGGCAGGCTGTATTACCTGGTGGACGAGCGCCGGCGCGCGTGGCACGCGGGCGCTTCTTACTGGGGCGGCCACCGCGACCTCAACTCCACGTCGATCGGCATCGAGCTCGACAACAACGGGATGGAGCCGTTCGCCGAGCCGCAGATCGTTACGCTGCTCGCGCTGCTCGGCGATCTCAAGACGCGTTACAAGCTGCCCGCGACCGCTTTTCTCGGTCATGGCGATGTCGCCCCGGGGCGCAAAGTCGATCCGAGCGCGCACTTCCCGTGGAAGCGACTGGCGGAGCACGGCTTCGGCGTCTGGTGCGATCCGCCGTTTCCGGCGGTGCCCGTCGGCGTCGACGCCGCGCTCCTCCTGCAGGCTTTCGGCTACAACGTCTGGAATCTCGATGCGGCGGTCGCCGCGTTCAAGCGCCGCTTCGCGCCCGAAGATCCGACGCCGCAGATGACCGACAACGACCTCTCGATGCTGTACTGCATCGTGCTGCAGCAGCAGACGCTCGCAGTTCAGGATTAGCTCAGCCCATCCATTGCAGCACCGGCGTTGGTTGCGCATATGTTAGGGGCAGAATGCGTCCGGTGCCTGCGCACCTCGTAGTCGCAGCGTAGCAACCGGTGCTAACATCTTCGCACCCTCCTCGTCGGATTCGCAGAGAGTCATGCAAGGCAAGACCGCTCTCATCACCGGCTCGACCAGCGGCATCGGTCTCGGCATCGCGGAAAAGTACGCCTCCGCCGGCGCCAACATCGTGCTGAACGGTCTCGGGGCGCGCGGCGAGATCGAGGCTCTGTGCGCGCGTCTGGCGGCGACTCACGGCGTCGCGGTACGCTACGACGCCGCGGACATGACCGATGCGGAGGCGATCGAGGCGATGATCGTGAAGGCGTGCGAAGAGTTCGGCGCGATCGACATCCTCGTCAACAACGCCGGCATCCAGCACGTCGCGCCGATCGACGAGTTCCCGCCCGAGAAGTGGCTTGCGATCATCGCCATCAACCTCGTGTCGTCTTTCCACACGATACGGCACGCGCTGCCCGCCATGAAGCAGCGCAAATGGGGCCGCATCGTCAACATCGCGTCGGCGCATGCGCTCGTCGCGTCGCCTTACAAATCGGCCTACGTCGCAGCCAAGCACGGGCTCGCGGGACTCACCAAAACCGTTGCGCTCGAAGTGGCGCAGCTCGGCATCACCGTGAACGCGATCTGTCCCGGATACGTGCGCACGGCGCTCGTAGAGAGGCAGATTCCCGATACCGCGCGCGCCCGCGGCATCTCGGAGGAGGAAGTCGTGCGCGACGTGATCCTCGCCGCGCAGCCGACGAAGCAGTTCGTCACGATAGGCGA
>CAZULX010000209.1:0-4990 GCA_964621335.1 uncultured Streptomycetaceae bacterium | reverse complement strand
TCGAGTTCATCTACCGCCACCAGTGGCGCAGAAACGACATCGTGGTCTGGGACAACCGCTGCACGATGCACCTCGCGCTCGGCGATTTCGACGAGACGCAACGCCGGCACATGGAGCGCACGACGGTGCTGGGAACGCCTTCGGGCTACGTCGTCGAGGAGACGGCGTGACGCTCGAGCAGTAAGCGCCGCAGGGTGCGTCAGTGACGCACCGACCGATGTCCCAGGTCCCTGCTTCGAGGGCTTGCTGAACCAGCGATCGACCGCGAAAAGCCGCGCCGGCTTGCGGCGGCCTCGCAATTGCTTTGGCGCATGTTCCCAGCAATGAGATCGCCCGTGCATCAGAGCCTCCTTCGACGACTGGCTGGCAGCAAGCTCGTGTGGGCCGCCGCCGCGCTGCTGCTGCTCTACACGCTCGGCGGCTTCCTGCTATTGCCGTGGCTCGTCGAGCGCCACGTGCCGCGCTACGCCGCGGAGCGTCTCGGGCAGCGCGCGACGATCGACAACGTCCGCATCAATCCTTTTCTGCTGACGCTCGAAGCCACCGGCTTCCGTCTCGAGGGCAAGGGCGAGCACCCGACGCTCGCTTTCGAGCGCCTGTACGCCGACCTGAAAGTGTCGAGTCTCATCGATCGCGCGTGGACGTTCTCGGACTTGCGGCTGGCAGGCGCCGCCGTCGGCCTCGAGATCGATCGTGACGGGCGCCTCAACTGGGCCGAGCTGATCGCGCGCCTGCGCAAACCCGACACGCCGGAGAGCGCACCGCCCTCTCTCGTGCTCGAGCACGCCGTGATCGACGGTGCACGCCTCAGCCTCGTCGATCTTTCCGGGACAGTGCGGGCGAGCGCGGTCCTCGCGCCGATCGACATCGAGCTCTCCGGCGTGAGCACCCTGCCGGAGCGGCGCGGCCGTTACGCGCTCTCGGCCCGCATGGACGGCGGCGGCGCTCTCACCGGGGACGGCGAGGTCGCGCTCGCGCCGCTGGCGGTCGAAGGCAAGCTCGCGCTGCGCGGCGTGAAGCTCGCGAGCGCGTGGCAGTTCTTCCGCGATCGCCTCGATCTCGCCGAGCCCGAAGGCGATCTCGCGATCTCCGGCCGCTATGCGTTCGGGGGGAAGAACGAAGGCTCGCTCGTCGTGAGTGAGATCGAGGCGCAGGTGGCGGATCTCATGCTCGCAACGCGGGAGGGCGGCGCTCCGCTCGTCGCCTTGAGCACGATCCGGCTCGGGAAGGGGCGGCTCGACTTTGCGCAGTCCGTGGTCGATATCGGGACGCTGCAGCTGTCGAGCGGCGCGATCAACGCGAAGGTCTCGGACGACGGCGCGCTCGACTGGCAGCGGCTGGTGAGAACCGAAACCGCTCCGCAGGCGGGCGCCGGCGGCGAGGACCGCGCCGCACCCCGCTCGCGGCCGTGGCAGGTGCATCTTGCGAGTGCGGGCATCGATCGCGTCGCACTGACGTACACCGACCGCAGCCGCGCGGGAGAGCTCGTGGTGCGCGCGGGCGCGCTCGATGCCGATCTCGAGCTGCGTGTCACTGCCGGGCTTGGCACCACGCGGATCCTCGCCGAGAACCTCCGCGCGACCTTGAGCGACGCCGCGGTCGCGGCGTCCCTGCCCGATGCCTCGCCCGCCACGCTCGCCTCGTTCAGCCTGAACGGCGGGCGCATCGATACCGCCGAACGCCTGGTCAGCGCGAAAGCAATCGAGATGAGCGGCGCGCAGCTCGAGCTCGCGAGCGACGCACGAGGCCCTGCCGGGCTGCTGAGAGCGCTGATGTCTGCGAACCCCGCGGCCCCGGAGGCAGCGCCGGCAGGCGAGCCGTGGCGCATCGCACTGCAAGAGGTCGGCTTCGAGAAATTCGCGGTGGCCTATCGCGACGCCAGTCTCGCGCCCGCACTCACGGCGAGCGCGCGCGAGCTCAAAGGCCGCTTTCAGCTCGAAGCGAGCGGCGGCGCCGTGATCGCGCAGGATATCGAGCTCACCGCCGATGGCGCGCAAGTGACGGCGCAGTCCACCGATGCGCCGCTCGCGGCACTCGGCACTTTCGCACTCGTCGACGGGCGCGTGGACACCGGCGCGCGGACCGCTGCGGCGCGCACGATCAGCTTGAGCGGCGGCGGCATGGAAATCACGCGCGGGCGTAACGGCTGGAGCGGTTTGCTGCGCGTGCTCGTGCCCGCGCAGCGCGCGAAACCGGCGCCGGCCGCGCAGCACGCATCGGCGGCGCCATGGGCTTATCGACTCGAGTCACTCGCCGTCGAGCGCTTCGACGCCCGGCTCGCAGAGCGCAGCTTCGAGCCGGCGCTCCGCTACGACGTGCGCATCGCATCCGCGGTGCTCGAGAACATCGACAGCTCGAGCGCACGGCCGATCGCGTTCAAGGCCGAGCTGCGGGTGGGCGAGGACGGAACGCTCGCTGGCAGGGGCACGCTCGCGCAGGACATGAGCCGCGCGAGCGCCGAGATGAAAGCGGCCGGCATACGCCTGAAGCCGCTGCAGCCGCTGCTCTCGCGACATGCGGCGCTCGAGCTCGAATCGGGAACGTTTGCGGCGGCTATGCAGGTGCGCTACGACCCGAAAAAAAGCCCCGCGCTCACTGCCCAGGGCATGGCGAGCATCGCCGGATTCCATCTCGACGAAGCGGGCTCGGGCGAACGCTTCCTCTCGTGGAAAATGCTCGTCGCCGACGGGATCACGGTCGCGCTCTCGCCCCACGAGCTCGCGATCACCGAGTTGCGCTTTCTCGAGCCGGGAATGAAGCTCGTGATCGCCGAGGATCGCAGCGTCAACCTGACCGGCGTGCTGAGGGATGGCGCTGCGCCGGGCGCTCCGCCTGCGCCTGCGCCTGCGCCGGTGACGGAGAGCACGCAGGCCCCCGCGCCCTATCCTTTCCGCATCGAGCGCATCCGGCTCGAGAACGGCACCCTCGACTTCGCCGACCTCTCGCTCGTCCTGCCTTTCGCGACGCGCGTGCACGAGGTCGGCGGGTCGATCGTGAATGCGTCGTCGGCGCCGGACGTGCGCGCCCGCATCGAGCTCGCGGGCCGCGTCGCCGAATACGGAGAGGCGCGCGCCGAAGGCTCGCTCATACCGAGCAGGCCGACCGAGTTTCTGGACATCGAAGCGCGCTTCGACAACGTGCAGATGCCGGCGTTGTCGCCGTACTCCGCGACTTTCGCCGGGCGCAAGATCGCCGCCGGCAAACTCTGGCTCACCCTGCACTATAAGATCGTCGACCAGCAGCTCGCGGGCGAGAACAAGATCGTGCTCGACGATTTCCAGCTGGGCGAGCGGGTGAAAGCGCCGGGCGCGCTCGACCTGCCGCTCGATCTCGCAGTCGCGCTGCTCAAGGACTCCGAAGGCAAGATCACGCTCGCCGTGCCGGTGACAGGCGACGTGGACAACCCGCAGTTCGATTACGGCAAAGTGATTAGTGCCGCGATCGGCAACGCCATAGCGCGCGTGGTGACCGCGCCGTTCCGGATGCTCGGCGCGCTCTTCGGCAAGGGCGCTCAGGAGGAATTGCAGAGCATAGCGTTCGAGGCCGGCAGCACCCGCATCACGCCGCCGCAGCGCGAGAAGCTCGATCACCTCGCGCAGGCGTTGAAGGCGCGGCCGCAACTGAAGCTCGTCGTGCGCGGCCCCTACGATCCCGAGCGCGACGCGGAGCGACTGCGCCGCGAGCGCGTGCGCGGTCAGCTTGCCGCCGCGCTGGGCATGAAGCTCGACCCGGGCGAGCGCCCGGGTCCGATCGCGTTCGCGAGCGCCGGCACGCAGAAGGCGCTCGAAGCGCTGCTCGAGGCCGCGGAGCCGGATGCGCTCGCGAAACTCGCAAGCGGGTATGCCGGGCGCGCGGGCCGTCAGCCCGAGCGTCTGAATCCGGTGCTCGGCGCCTTCGGCCGCGCAAGCAAGGACACCGGATTCTATGAAGCCCTGTACGAGCGCCTGGTCGAGTTGCAACCGCTGCCCGAAACGGCGGTGCGGGTGCTTGCCGTAAACAGGGCGCAGGCGATGGTCGAGGCGCTCACGAAAGCAGGCGTGAGCCGGGACCGCCTGGAGGCCGGCGGCATCACGCCGGTCGAAGCCGATGCCGCAGGCTCGATCGAAGCCGAGTTTGCGCTGGGGACCCTGTGACGCCCCGGGCGCGTAACGCCCGTCAGCGTCCCTCGGTATGCAGCGAAAGCGGCGTCGCGACATCCTCCAGCGACGTGCGTTCGGCGTCGACGCCGAGGCGCCATTCGACGGCTGCCGCGACGAGCATGAGCGCCGCGCCCAGGCCATAGCCCCAGAACACCGCCAGCCGCTCGCCGGTCCCGATGAGCGCGCCGAAAAGCCACGGCGCCGCGACGCCGCCTGCCGCCGTGCCCAGCGCAAAGAACACCGCGATCGACAACGCCCGCAGCTCGAGCGGGAAGATCTCGCTCGCGGTGAGATACGCCGAGCTCGCCGCGGCCGACGCGAAAAAGAAAATCACCGTCCACATCGCAGTCTGGCCGTACGCGCTCAGCGCGTCCTGGACAAAAAGCCCGCCGGTGGCGAGGAGCAGCAGCGCCGAGATCGTGTAGGTCGCGGAAATCATGATGCGCCTGCCGAGCGTGTCGAAGAGGTGTCCGAGAAGGAGCGGTCCCAGGAAGTTCCCGATCGCGAAAGGCAGGAGATAGAGACCCGTATGTTGCGAGGGCACGTCGTAGAAGCGCGTGAGCACCAGAGCGTAAGTGAAGAAGATCGCGTTGTAGAGAAAAGCCTGGGCCGTGATGAGCACGAAGCAGAGCAGCGAGCGCCGCCGATAGTGCTTCAGCATCGTCCGGAAGACCACAGTGAGGCTGGTGTGCGTGCGCGGGCGGATCGGGAGCGCGGCGTGCGCGGGCGGCAGCTTCTCCCCCGTCGCGCGCTCGACCCGCGCCTCGATCGCCGCGACCGCGCCCTCGGCGCGATCGCGATAGCCGTGGATCGCGAGCCAGCGCGGACTTTCGGGTATGAAGCGCCGCGCG
>CAZULX010000208.1:0-2763 GCA_964621335.1 uncultured Streptomycetaceae bacterium | reverse complement strand
GCCTTCACCACCTTGCCCCACTTGTCGATTTCGGACTTGAGAAACGCGCTGAATTCCTCGGGTCTGGAGCCGACCGCCTCGGCGCCTTCGGCCGCGAGCTTCTCGCGCATGTCCGGCGCGAGGAGCGCCGACGAGATGTCGGTATACAGCTTGGTCACGACCGGCTGCGGCGTGCCCGCCGGTGCGACGATCGCATACCACCCGACGACTTCGTAACCCGGCAGGCCACCCTCTTTCACCGTGGGAACGTTCGGAAGGCTCGCCACCCGCTTCCCGCTCGTCACCGCGAGCGCGCGCAAACGCCCTGTCTTGAGATGCGGCAAAGGCGGCAGCAGCGTCGACATCAGCAGTTGCACGTGGCCCGAGATCGTATCGGTGAGCGCGGGGCCGGTCCCTTTGTACGGCACGTGCTGGAGCTTGATGCCGGCCATGTAGTTGAAATACTCCATCGACAGGTGCGGCCCCGTGCCGTGACCGGACGACGCATAAGCGAGGTCGCCGGGCCGTGCTTTCGCAAGCGCGATCATCTCTTTCAGGTTGCGCACCGGCAGCGTGGGATGCGTGACGAGAAGGTTCGGCATCGCCGCGACCTGCGTGATCGGCGCGAAGTCTCGAATGGGGTCGTACGGGACTTTCCTGTAGAGCACGCTGTTGATCGCGAGCGGGGTCGCGGTCATCACCAGCGTGTATCCGTCCGGCGGGGATTTGGCGACGAGGGCGATGCCGATCATCTGACCGGCGCCGGGGCGGTTGTCGATGATCACCTGCTGGCCCCAGCGCTCGGTCAACTTCACCGAAAGCTGCCGCGCGAGGATGTCGGTACCGCCGCCGGGCGACGAGGGGATGACGATGCGCACCGGTTTCACCGGGAATTCCTGCGCCTGCGCGCCGCTCGACGCGAGCAGCACTGCGACCACGACTGACCGGACTCTCATGACGCTCTTCCTCCGCTGTATCTGGATAAGGATGATAACCGGCGCGGAATTGGCGGGGAAAAGCACCCGTATTTCGCGTTTTGCGCGCGAGGCAACGTGCGATAGTGGCCACAACGCGGTAACGACCGCGGCCTAAGCAGATGGATACTCTGCCGCTTGCAACAGCGTTACGGGCCCGCCAGATGTGCGGTTGACGACCCCGACGGACACAATCCGGGCGGGGTCTTCTTTTCGTGGCCCGGACGAGGAGCCCCGCTCCTCATCCGCGCGCGACATGCGAGTGCCACACGACGGATTCGGCTTTCGCGCGCTCAGCCAGGCAATCGCTGCCTCCCATCTCGTAATCGCGGCACACGGCCGGCCGGCGCTCGTAGATGCGGCACAGCATCGTGCCGCGATCGAGCGCGGCGCACCAGCCGTCATCCAGCCGCGCCATGACGTGCCCGCCCCACGCGTCGATCGCCGTGAGCGCGTCAGGCACGTCGTCTTCGCCCATCAGCATCACTTCCAGCCTGCAGCAGCGCGCGGTGCAAGACGCGCAGGTGACCGCTGGAGCGTTTTCGAAAAGGAGAGTCGTCATGAGGCTGGAGTCGCATTGTGACACCTTTCCGGCGTGCAATAATCGGCATGCCTCACGACTCACCCGAGAACGAGGAGCGCACGTGATCAGATGCATGGTCGTTTCGTTTCTGCTGGCGATCGCCTCGGGCGCGGCCCTGGGCGCGTACCCCGAGCGCCCGATCCGCCTCATCGTGCCTTCGACCCCGGGCAGCGGGCCCGACGCGGTCGCCCGCATACTCGCGACGAGACTCACTGCCATACTCGGCCAGCAGGTGGTCGCGGACAACCGAGCAGGCTCCAACGGCGTGCTGGCGAGCGCGCTCGTCGCGCGCGCGGCGCCCGACGGCCACACCGTGCTGATGACCTCCGGGGGCCACACCATCAATCCGCACATCTATCGCAAGCTCCCTTACGACACGCTGCAGGATTTCGCGCCGATCACACGGTTCGCGACCACCGGCGGGCTGGTCGTGGTGGTGACGCCCAACTTCGCGGCGCGCAACGTGCAGCACCTGATCGAGCTGGCGAAGGCGCAACCCGGCAAGCTCTCTTTCGCGTCTGCCGGCGTGGGCAACCTCACGCACCTCGCGGGGGAAATGTTCAACATGATCGCCGGCGTGCAGATCGTGCACGTGCCTTACAAAGGCGGCGGCCCCGCGGTCATCGACGTCATCGGCGGACAGGTGCCCCTCATGTTCGCGTCGGGCGCGGTGTCGATTCCCCACATCAAGGCGGGCCGGCTGCGCGCGCTCGCGTTCACCGGGGTGAAGCGCTCCGGCCAGTTGCCCGACGTACCGACAGTGGCCGAAAGCGGCCTCAAGGGCTTTGAGGCGATCGGCTGGTATGGCCTTTACGGTCCGGCGCGCATGCCAAAAGCGATCGTCGATCGCCTCCACGCCGTGACGCGCGAAGCGGTCCGCCATCCCGAGACGGGTAAGGCGCTCGCACAGTTCAACCTCGAGCCCGTCGACGACACGCCCGAGTCTTTCGCGCGCTTCCTGAGGGAAGACCTCGTGAAGTACGAAAAAATCGTCAGAGCGGCGGGCATCGAACGCCAGTAATCGAACACGCCGCGCGCGACGCGGCTCCAGCGGAACCGGAACATGATCGTCTCATTCAATTTCTACTATGCGCGCCCGGGCCTCGAGGACGCGGTGCTGAAGCAGCGCCTGCGGGCATCCGACGTGAGGGAGGGGCTGGGGATCCCGCGCGGCCGGGTCATCGCCCGCACCGAAGGCGCACCGACGCTGCCCGACGTCATCTGGGA
>CAZULX010000207.1:0-4138 GCA_964621335.1 uncultured Streptomycetaceae bacterium | reverse complement strand
GAGCGCAGCCTCATCCGCGGCCGGGATGCGCTGAGGGTCGGAATAGAGCACGCGCATCGAAAAGCCTCGCGCGCGCTCCGCGGCGGCGCGTCCCACGCCGCCCATGCCGATCAGGCCCAGCGTTTTGCGTGAGACTCCGCCGCCTTCCATGTACGGGGATTGCGATCCCGGGAAGACGCCCGAGCGCATCAGGCGATCGCCTTCGGCGACGCGCCGGGCTACCGCGAAGATGAGCGCCCACGCGAGGTCTGCGGTCGCATCGTTCAGGAGCGCTGCGGGGAGGACGGTCACGGGTATCCGCAGCGCGCTCGCGGCGGCCGTATCGATGTCCGCAGGGGTTATCGTCATCGAGGCGATCGCCCGCAGACTCGGGTTCGCCGCGATCACTTGCGCATCGACGTGGTCCTGAAGGAGGCAGAACAGGATGTCGCACCTGCGCACGGCCTCGAGCAGCTCTTTCTTCCCGGGTATGCGCAGCGGGTCGCGATTCCATTCGACTTCCGCGAACGCCTGCAGGCGTTCTATCGCCGAAGGATGGATCGGCTGGGTGATGAAAACGCGGGGACGCATCAGCCCCTGGCGCTTTTGCAGATCACACAGGCGTAATCTTCCAGGACCTCGCGGGTCACGCCGACCGCGCCGTGCTGCCGCCGGTTGTATTCCTCGGGCTCCAGCTCGGTGCGAAACGAGTCGTTCAGGCGATTGATCATGTTGAACATCGCGCACGCGAGCGAGATCTCGACGATTTGCGCCTCGTCGAAGAGGCCGCGAAGCTCGTGCCACACCTCGTCGTCGCTCTTCGCCGTATTCCGCGTCATCGCCTCGGACCAGGCGAGCACCGCTTTTTCCCGCGCGTCGAAGAGCGGGCTCGCGCGATAGTCCGCCTGGACCGCCTCCAGCTCCGCGTCGGTGAGTCCCAGTGCTTGACCAAGCACCCGGTTGTGCTCCGTTCAGTATCGACACCCGTTGAGGGTGGAAGTCTTGAGCACGGCCAGGTTGCGCAATCTCGCGGGCGTCACGGCCCCCGCATGCGGCTGACGGACCGCCGCGACCAGCGGCAGAAACCAGCGCGCGAGATAGGGCGAGTGCGCGAGGATGCGAAGGAGATTGGCGGTACGCCCGAGGAGCCGGTTCGACGCGTCGAAAACGTCTTTCACCGCGCCGGTGGCTTCCTCGTCCGAAATCCCAGGAATTCTTTGCATGTGGCTCACGCGCGAGGCGCCGCGGCATGCATCCAGCGCACGATTCCTGCGACGCCGTCGACCGCGATCATCGCGCCGTCGGGGATCTTCTGCGTCGCCTGGTGGACGCCGAGCACCATGGGTATGCCTCGCTCACGCGCGAGCGAAGCGAGGTGCGAAGTACTCCCGCCGCGCTCGGCGACAACGCCTGCGACCCGATTGAGGATGTGCGCCAGGGCGGGACCTGCCGACTTCGTCACCAGCACGTCGCCTTGGGTGACCGTCGTCAGCTCGCATTCACAATTCACGATGCGCGCGCGCCCCGAGCTCCAGCCCACGCCGGCGGGATGGCCGGTGAGGCGCGGATGGTGCATCCAGATCTCGTCCGGAGCTTCCGCGGCCTGCATGTGCAGCGGCCGCGCCTGGAGCATCCTGAAGCCCGCTTCGTCGAGCGCCCACTCGATCTCCACCGGCATATTCATGAACTGCTCGGTGCGTCGGAGCAGCGCCGCGAGCGCTTCGCTCTGCGCGCGATCCAGACAGGGCTTCTCCATGAGCGCCTGCGGGACGATCTGGGCGACGGGCTCGCCCTGGTGCACGCAGCCCACGCGGTGATCCTTGCGCCCGGCCGAGATGTGCGTGACCTTGCCTTCGCGTGTGAGCTCGTAACGGTCGGGAGTCACTTCACCTTGCGCGATCGCCGAGCCCAGGCCCCAGGTCGCGGAGAGCAGCATGCCGCCGTCGGCGGTCTCGCTCAATCCGCCGCCCGAAGCGATCGCGAAGACGAGCGGCTGGATGAGGATCGCCATCGCGGTATCGGCGGGGTCCGCGCCGTGGGTCGCCATGTAGCGCAGCGCGCGGGTGGACCATAGCGCTGCCCAGCACGATTTCACCGCGGTCACGAAATCCTCTTCGCTTTCGACGCCGACGAAGCTTTCGAACTGCCCGGCGAAGCTCGAACCGAAGCGGTCTTCGACCAGCGCCGAAGAGCGCACCACCATGAGCGCGCCGGTCTTTTCGATCAGCGCGCGGCGCGCTTCGAGGAGCGGCTCGAGGATCTCGGGCACGATCGCGTTGTCCATGAGGCCGAGCTTCATGGCGAGCGCATGACGGCGGGCCTGCGGGCCGTCGTCCGCACCGAAAACCCCGCGCGCGGCGGCCTCGAGCCCGAGGGCTTGCACCTGCAGGCGGTACGCCTCTGCGGACAGGCAATAGCCCTCCGGTATGGGCAGACCCGCCTGTCCCAGAGCCGCGAGATTGGCTGCCTTGGGCCCGAAGATGTCGGCGTTGGTGGCTTCCGGCGAGGAGCTGGGAACGATCAATGGGGTCATTTTCGGTCAACGACCCGCCAGGGTGGAGTACCCGGGCATCGGATCGACCACGCAGATCTGCTCCACAGGGAAATTCGAGACGATCTCGATCTTGTCCTTGTGCACGATCAGCATCTCCTCGATGCGCACGCCCCACTGCAGCATCTTGCCGTGCTGGGTCTCCAGCGCGAACACCATGCCTTCCTTGATTTCGACCGGATGGTCGAGCGACCAGATGCGCGAGATCACCGGCGGATCGTACTGCGCGAGGCCGAGGCCGTGGCCCCAGAGGTTCGCCGCCGCCTGATCTTCCTCCTTGTAGCCCCAGGCCTCTTTGGCCGAAGGCCACTTGGAGGCGATGTCCTTGGTGGTCGCGCCGACTTTCACTTCCTTGATCGAGTCGTACAGCCACTTGAGCGCGGTCGCGTAAATGTCCTTCTGCTCCTGCGAGGGCTCCTTGCCGGCGCAGTAGGTGCGGTAATAGCACGACTTGTAGCCGTTCCAGGTGAGCGCCGCGAGGTCCATGAAGACGATGTCGCCGGGCTTCACGATGCGGTCGGAGAAGTTGCGCCAGTTGGGCCAGGTGTTCGGGCCCGAGGACACGATCACGTCCTCGACGTCTTCCATGCCGGGGATGTTGTAGAGGTATTCCATGATGTGCGCGGTCAACTGGTTCTCGGTGCGTCCGGGCTGGAGGAACTTCATGAACTCCCAGTGCGCCGCGTCGCCGATCGCGCCGACCATGCGCAGGCACTCCTGCTCGTCGACGTTCTTGATCGCGCGCGCTTCCATCATCGGCGTCATGCCGTCGACCCAGTCGATGCCTTCGTCCTTGAAGATCTGGATCATGTTGATGTCGATGAAGTCGACGCCGAGCTTGGCGCCGGCGACGTTGCTCTTCTTCATCTCCTGCTTGATCGCGTTGGTGAACTTCTTCACCTGCTGCAGCGATGCGGGACCTGCCGCGCCCTTGATCCACGAGTACGACCAGCGGACGTTCTCCTTGGGGATCCACGGCGAATGGCGCTCGATCTGGTAGCCGATGTCGCCCTGCTCGAAAAGCACCGGGGCATCGTCGCCGCAGAGGAGGGCATAGCGCAGGCCGGGTTTCAGGCGGTTCCAGCCGGGCGTGAGCGTGCTCGTCACGTAGCGGCAGTTCTCGTCGTACATGAGCAGCATCGCGCCCAGCCCGTGCGCTTTCATGCGTTCGCGCGCGCGCTCGAGACGGTATTTGCGCAGGCGATCCCAGTTGATGCGCTCCTGCCAGTCCAGACCTACCATGCCGAAACTTGCCATCGTCCTCTCCAGTCGGTTGAATTCGCTTCGAAACGCGCGCTACGATTATAACGTCCGCGTCGCGTGTCACTCGGTCTCGATGTTCGCGTCCTTGATGACCTTCGCGAAGCGCCGGTCCTCGGACTCCCAGAATGTCCTGAACTCCGCGGACGAGCCGCTCTTGATGATCGAGACGCCGCCGTTGCCCAGGCGCGGGCCAGCGCGAACAGATGGTGGGGGCAGCTTCAAGATCTCTCCTTTTATGGATCGGCTTATCGGACAGGTATCACCGGCAGCAGCAGATGGGATGGGGTCGTGCCGCCAGTGTAGATGGTGTTCCGGCCGCTGTTGTAATCGGCGCTGTAGTGCGTG
>CAZULX010000206.1:0-24594 GCA_964621335.1 uncultured Streptomycetaceae bacterium | reverse complement strand
GCGTGGGAGCTCCTGACCAGGGTTTACAAGCTTCCGAAAGAGCGCCTCTGGACGACCGTCTACCACGAGGACGACGAAGCGTACGGGATCTGGACGAAACAGATCGGCGTTCCCGCCGAGCGCTGCATACGCATCGGCGACAAGCCGGGCGCGGGCAAATACCAGAGCGATAACTTCTGGCAGATGGCCGACACGGGTCCCTGCGGGCCGTGCAGCGAGATTTTCTACGACCACGGCGCCGGGATACCGGGAGGCCCTCCCGGCTCGCCCGACGCCGACGGCGACCGCTACATCGAGATCTGGAATCTGGTGTTCATGCAGTTCAACCGCGACGACAAGGGCACGCTCAACCCGCTGCCCAAGCCTTCGGTCGATACCGGCATGGGCCTCGAGCGCATCGCGGCGGTGCTGCAGGGCGTCCACTCGAACTACGAGATCGATCTCTTCCAGGATCTCATCAAGGCGGCTGCGCGCGAGACCGGCGCGAAAGACCTCGAGAGCAACTCGCTCAAAGTGATCGCGGACCACATCCGCGCGTGCTCGTTCCTCATCGTCGACGGCGTCATTCCGAGCAACGAAGGCCGCGGTTATGTGCTGCGCCGTATCATCCGCCGCGCGATCCGCCATGGCTACAAGCTCGGACAGACCGGGCCTTTCTTCCACCGGATCGTCGCGGACTTGGCACGGGCGATGGGGGACGCGTATCCCGAGCTCGTGAAAGCGGCCGATCGCGTCGCGCAGGTCCTGAAGCAGGAAGAGGAGCGCTTCGCCGAGACGCTCGAGAACGGGATGAAGGTCCTCGAAGGCGCACTCAACCGCGAGGACAAGATGCTCGACGGCGAGACGGTCTTCCAGCTCTACGACACGTTCGGTTTCCCGGTCGATCTGACCGCCGACATCGCGCGCGAGCGCGGCGTGCGCGTCGATTACGCGGGCTTCGAAGAGGCGATGCAGCGCCAGCGCGAGCGTGCTCGCGCGGCTTCGCGCTTCAGCGCGACGCAGGCGGTCGACTATAGCGGCCGCGCGACCGAGTTCCACGGTTACGAGCACCTCACCCTCGATTGCGACGTCGTTGCCCTCTACAAGGGCGGCACGCAAACGGAGGAGATCGTCGCCGGCGAGGAAGCCGTCGTCGTCCTCGATCGCACGCCTTTCTACGCCGAGTCCGGGGGGCAGGTCGGAGACCGCGGGGAGCTCGTCGCGGCAGGCGGCACCTTTGTCGTCGAGGACACGCAGAAAATCCAGGCCGAGGTCTACGGCCATAAAGGCGCGCTCAAGACCGGAAAGCTGCGCGTCGGCGATCACGTGAGCGCGAACCTCGACATCGTGTCGCGCGCGCGCGCGGCGTGGAACCACTCGGCGACCCATCTCATGCACTCGGCGCTGCGCAAGGTGCTCGGCCCGCACGTGCAGCAGAAAGGCTCGCTCGTCGATGCGCAGAGGACGCGCTTCGATTTCTCGCACAACGAGCCGATGACCGAGGAACAGAAACGCCACGTCGAGCAGCTCGTGAACGACGAGATCCGCCGCAACCACGAAGTCTCGGCGCGCATCATGAAGCACGACGAGGCGCTGAAGGCGGGCGCGATGGCGCTCTTCGGCGAGAAATACGGCGACGAGGTGCGGGTGATCGGCATGGGCGAGTTCTCCACCGAGCTCTGCGGCGGGACGCACGTGAAGCGCACCGGCGACATCGGCTTCTTCAAGATCGTCGCTGAAACCGGCATCGCCGCGGGTGTGCGGCGCATCGAAGCCGTGACGGGGCCGGGCGCGCTCGAATGGGTGCAGCAGCAGGAAGCCAAGCTCGCGGAAGCCGCCGCCGCGCTGAGGACCTCGCCGCAGGACGTGGGTGCCAAGATCTCCCAGATCATGGACAACGTGCGCAACCTCGAGAAGGAGCTTTCGAGGCTCAAGTCGAAGCTCGCTTCGTCGCAGGGCGACGAGCTCGCGGACCAGGCGGTGGACGTGAAAGGCGTCAAGGTGCTCGCGGCGTCCCTCGAAGGGGCGGATGCCAAAGGCCTGCGCGAAGCGATGGACAAGGTCAAAGACAAGCTCAAGTCCGCCGCGGTGGTGCTCGCCGCCGCGCACAACGGCAAAGTCTCGCTGATCGCCGGGGTCACTCCGGATCTGGTCGGGCGCGTGAAGGCCGGCGACCTGGTGAATCACGTCGCGCAGCAGGTCGGCGGCAAAGGCGGCGGGCGTGCCGACATGGCGCAGGCCGGCGGCACCGACGTGTCGAAGCTGCCGCAGGCGCTCGACTCGGTCAGGGCGTGGGTCGAGGAGCGGGTTTAAGGACAGGGTGGAGACCATCGTGACCGAGACGCGCGTATTGATTCGCAGGGACGAAGTTCAGGCGCTGCCGGAAGAGCGCCGGCCGCATCCGCTCGATGCCGCGCTCGTGCGCCATACGAGGTCGCTTGGGGACGCCGCGGGACTCTCGACGATCGGCGTGCACCTCGTGCGGCTCGAGCAGGGCGACACCAGCAGCGTGCTCCACTTCCATCAGCAGGACGAGGAGTGGGTCTACATCCTGTCCGGCCGCGGGACTGCCAACATCGGCGATGCGCGGCATGAAGTCGGCCCGGGTGACTTCATGGGTTTCGCGGCCGGATCGCAGCCGCACAACCTGCACAACCCGCACGCCGAGGACCTCGTCTACCTCGTCGGCGGCAACCGCTGGCCTTTCGACGTGTGCGATTATCCGAAGATCGGCAAGCGCCGCTATCGCGTCAACGGCAAGAACATCTACGTCGACGCCGAGATTCTCGCGCAGGCCGGAGAGAAACTCGGGTAGCGCCCGGCGTAGCGCGCGTCAGCGATGCACCCTACGATGCCGGTCGGCGGGCCTGGAAGGCAAAAACAAAGATCGTCACTCCAGGCCGCGAAGCGAGCGGCAGAGAGCCGAAGGAAGGGAGGTTACGGAGGGAAACCATTGGTTTCCCTCTGTCGTTTACTGGCGCGGCGAGCGAATCGAGTGAAGCCAGACGCTAAAACGGAAGTTTTATGTCTGGCTTCACGGCACGCAAGGCGCGCCGGAAGTCCTCCTGAATGCGCCTGATAGCGGCCTCGTTGTCGGCCTCGAAGCGCAGCACGATGACCGGGGTCGTGTTGGAAGGACGCGCGAGACCGAAGCCGTCCTTGTATTCCACGCGCAGGCCGTCGATCGTAATCAGCTCTTCGGCGCTTTCGAACTTCGCCGTTTCCTTGAGCCTGTCGATGAGCGTGTAGTTCTCGCCTTCGGCGGTCTTCACGTGGAGCTCGGGCGTGTTCACGGCATCGGGCAACTGCTCGAGCACGGCGCCGATGTCCGGGTGGCGCGATAGGATTTCGAGCAGCCGCGCTCCCGCATACATCGCGTCGTCGAAACCGTACCAGCGTTCCTTGAAAAAGACATGGCCGCTCATCTCCCCGGCGAGCGGAGCGCCGGTGTCCTTCAGTTTTTGCTTGATGAACGAGTGGCCCGTCTTCCACATCGTCGGCTTGCCGCCGCGGCTGCGTATCCATGAATAGAGGTTGCGGGTCGACTTCACGTCGAAGATGATCTCGGCGCCGGGATTGCGCTCGAGGACATCCGCGGCGAAGAGCATCAACTGCCGGTCGGGGTAGATGATCTTGCCGCTCTTCGTGACGACGCCGAGGCGGTCGCCGTCTCCGTCGAAGGCGAAACCGATATCGCCTTCGGACTTCAGCGTCTCGATCACGTCTTCGAGGTTGTGCGGGTTCGACGGATCGGGATGGTGATTGGGAAAGGTGCCGTCGACTTCGCAATAGAGCTCACGCACGGTGCAGCCCAGCCTGCGGTAGAGCTCGGGCGCGGTCGCTCCGGGAACGCCGTTCCCGCAATCGACGATCACGCTCAAAGGCCGGGCGAGCTTCACGTCGGAAGTGATGCGCTGGAGGTACTCCTCACGTATGTCGCGCGTGCCGTAGCTGCCGGAGCCCGTAGCGAGATCGCCGCTTTCGATGCGCGAGCGCAGCGCCTGTATCGCGTCGCCGGACAGCGTGTCGCCGGCGAGCATGATCTTCAGACCGTTGTAGGCGGGCGGGTTGTGCGACCCCGTGACCGAAACGCCCGAGAGCGTGCCGAGGTGATAGGTCGCGAAGTACAGCATCGGTGTCGCGACCATGCCGATGTCGATCACGTCGACCCCGCTCGCCTGTATGCCGCGTGCGAGGGAGGCTGCGAGCGCCGGTCCCGAGAGCCGGCCGTCGCGGCCGATCGCGATCGCTTTGACGCCGCGCGCGCGGCCTTCGGAGCCGATCGCGCGGCCTATGAGCTCGGTCACTTCGGGCGTGAGCGCGGTCTCGACGATGCCGCGGATATCGTAGGCTTTGAAGATTTCGGGTGGAACACGGTGGGCGGTGGTCATCGGAGAAAGTCCTCGTCTTGCGTGGGTTGGATGAAGGGCGTCGAAGCCGGGTGCCCGAAGAAATCGAGGATGCGCCCCGGCAGCCAGTCGAGATTGCCCGGAAACGGCGACGACACGAAACCCACGTGGCCGCCTTCCTCCGGAAACTCGCGCGTGACGGCGTCCGACACTTCGTGCGCCAGCGGCAGCACGTCCGGCGGCAGGAAAGGGTCATTGCGCGCATTGACCATGAGCGTGGGGATGGCGATGTGTTTCAGGAACGGTTTGCTGCTCGCCCGTGTCCAGTAGTCGTCGGTGTCGAGAAATCCGTGCAGTGGCGCGGTGACGACGTTATCGAAAGCGCGCAGCGTATTCGCCTGGCGCACCAGCGCGGCGTCGTAGAGGCCCGGGTGATGCCCGAGCTTGTCCAGCGACTTCTCCTTCAGCGTCGAAAGAAACGCGCGCGTGTAAACGAGGTTGAAGCCTTGTCCGAGCGCGTCGCCGGCGGCGGTGAGATCGACCGGCGCCGATACCGCGGCGGCGCGCGCGACAATCTGCGCCGCAGCGCCGCCGTTCTCGCCCAGCCATTTCAGCAGCACGTTGCCGCCCAGGGAAACGCCGACGGCGTAGACCGGCGCCGCGCCTACGCCGCACAGCCGCCGCAACATCCAGTCGAGCTCGGTGCTGTCCCCAGAGTGATACGCCCGCGGCAGGCGATTCGCGCTGCCGCTGCAACCGCGAAAGTGCACCACGACGCCGCGCCAAGCCGCGCGCTCGACCGCCGCCATGAGGGCGTGGGCGTACTGACTGCCCGAGCAGCCTTCGAGGCCGTGAAAGAGAACCAGCAGCGGACGCTCGGAGCCCGCCGTCGAATTCAGCCAGTCGACGTCGACGAAATCGCCGTCCGGTATCTCCCAGCGCTCGCGCCGGTACGCAACGCGGGGGCGCCGGACGAACTCGACGGCGTATATGGTCTGGAGATGGCCGCCGGGCAGCCACCACGGCGCGCTATACGGCGACGGACCTGCTGGGACGTCAATCGGCGTAGGACGGGTCCTTGCGGTCGAGCTTGCGAAGCAGCGACGGCCACTCGAGGAGGCCCATGCGGCGCCGCACGCCGGGCAGCATCGAGGCGTTCGTGTACTGAACGACCTCGTTCGGCGGCATCTGCAACTCGGTGTTGCACGAGAGCGCCATCACCTGCAGCGCGCACGCGCGCTCGAGCCGGTACATGTTGTTGAAGCACTCGGGTATGCTCGCGCCGGTGGTGAGCAGCCCGTGATTGCGGAGCACCATGGCCTCGCGATTGCCCAGGGCCTTCACCAGGCGTTCGCGCTCGTCCAGGCGCAGCGCCACGCCCTCGTAGTCGTGGTAGGCGATGTCGGTGAAGCGCATCGAAGACTGCGCGATCGGGAGGATTCCGCATTTCATCGCGGAGACCGCCATGCCGGCCAGAGTGTGCGTATGGATGATGCAGTCCACGTCGTGCCGCGCAGCGTGCACCGCGCTGTGGATCACGTAGCCTGCCTGGTTCACGCCGTAATCGGTGGCGTTGAAGATCACGTTGCCGTCGATGTCGATCCTGATCATCGACGACGCGGTCATCTCCTCGTACAGCATGCCGTACGGGTTGATGAGGAATTCGTCGTCGGTGCCGGGAACGCGCGCCGAGATGTGGTTCGCGACCATCTCCACCATTCCGTATTCGGCCATCAGGCGATAGCACGCCGCGAGATCGACGCGTACTTCCCACTCTTCCCTGCTGACCTGGTCGCGTACGGGTTTGTTGATGTTGATCGCTGGAGCGTTCATTCGGAATTCCTCATCTGACGCACTATTATGTCAAGGAAAGGAGGTCTCGGAGGGAAACCTGGGTTTCCCTCCGAGGCGTTCACTGCGCTCGCTTGGTTTGCGAGGCGTACGAAGCCGCGCCTGCTCCCGCGATCTTTCCGAACACCGAGCCGTTCGTGAGCCCCGTGCCGCCCGGATAGTTGTGATAGAAAATGCCGCCGACGAGCTCGCCCGCCGCGTAGAGACCCGGGATCGGCTTGCCCGACGTGTCCTCGACTTCAGCATCGTTCGTGATTTTCAGGCCGCCGAAGCTGAAGGTGACGCCGCAGGTGACCGCGTAAGCCTCGTAGGGGGGCTCGTCCAGCCGGTTCGCCCAGTTCGTCTTGTCGATCTTCAGTCCTACCGTGCGGCGGCCATCCTTGATCGCCATGTTGAACTTGCTGTCGTCCTGCACTGCCTTGTTGTACTCCTTGATTTCCTCGAGCGCGCGCTCGGCGTTCACGCCTTCCATTTTCTGGCACAGCTCTTCGAGCGTGTTGGCGCGAACCTTGGTCACCTGCTTGATGCGGTACTCGTCGCGCAGCATCGGGATCAGCTTCTGGTCGAACACCTGCCACGCGAACATGCCAGGCTGATTCAGGATCACGCGGCCGTACTTCGCGTAGGTGTAATTGCGGAAGTCGGCGCCTTCGTCGACGAAGCGCTCGCCGTTGGCGTTGATCATGATGCCCCACGGATAGCTGTGCTTCTGGAACTGGTCGCCGACGTTGACGTCGCCGAAAGGCGGGGCGTTCCTGTCCCAGCCGACCGCGTGGCAGCCCGACCAGTGACCGTGGGGCATCGCGCCGATGTCGAGCGCCATCTTGATGCCCTGGCCCATGTTATAGCGGGTGCCGCGGACTTTCGCGAGGTCCCAGCCCGGTCCAAGGTAGCGCGCGCGCATCTCCGCGCTCGATTCGAAACCGCCGCACGCGAGCACGACCGCTTTCGCGCGGATCTCGACCTTGCGCCCCTGGTGCTTGGCGACGACGCCCGTCACCTTGCCGTCTTCGTCGGTCACGAGCGACATGGCGGGCGTCTCATAGAAGATCTTCACGCCGTCGCGCTCGCACGCTTTGAGCTCGTTGTCGACGAGGCCCGCACCACCGCCCCAGGTTTCCGCGACCAGGCCGCCCCAGAACTTGTAGGCGCCGCCTTCGACTTTGTACGACTGGCGCCCGTAGCTCGGCTGGAAGCGCACGCCTTTCTTGCGCAGCCACACCAGCGTCTCGAAGCTTTTCGTGATCAGGATCTCGGTCAGGTCGGGATCGGACATGTACTGGGTGATGCGTCCCATGTCGTCGAAATACTGGTCAGCCGTATAACTGCCGTAGTCGTGCGTTTTCTTCTCGTCTTCGGTCAGGTCCGGGATGAGCTGCGCGACGTCCTCGACATTGTTGTAGACCACGCGCATCAGCCCGCCGGTGTAGCGGCTGTTGCCGCCGGCATCTTCGTACGGCGCGGCTTCGAGGATGATCACGCTCGCGCCGTTCTCGCGCGCCGCGAGCGCCGCGCAGCACGCGGCGTTGCCCGCACCGACCACGAGCACATCGGGGTTGCCAAAATCTGTCTTGCTCATTGCGGTCCTCTTGCCTGGATGATGAAACCGGCCTGAAAATCAGCGAATACCGGCGCGAAGTGAAGCGGTCGCCGGAAAGACCCGCTAGTTTACTGTGCGTCGCACGCTCTGGCGACCGCTCGCCGCCCGCTTTAGTGCAGTGTCTTGGCGCGTCGCGGCTCGGGCTCTTCGACCGCCGGCGCCGGCGACGCGTGGTGGACCATCATCCGCCAGCCGCGCTCGGTGCGCATGTAGATGTTGGTCGCGAGCACGCACCCGCGCGCGCGGGTCTCGCCGCCCATCGAGACGTGCTCGTAGACGCTGTGTACCGAGACCATCATCGCCTGCAGCAGGTGCTGCTCCCGCACCTGGAAGCGCACGCTTTGCGCGCTCGCAAAGATCTGGCGCCACGATTCGCGAACCTGCGCGACGCCGGTCACGCGCGGGCCTCGCGGGTGCACGCAGTAGACTTCGTCGTCGTCGGACCACACCGCCATCATCGCTTCGAGGTCCTGCTTCATGAACGCTTCGTAGAACGCGGCTTCCGCATCCTGCGGCGTTGCGAACAGCATTTTCTTCATCGACCGGCTCTTGGATGGGCGGGCTTGGAAGCGCGACCCCGAATTCTATCAAAGCGCCGCGTGGCGACGTGACGGGCTCTCCGCCCGGCCGCGGCCTGCCACCCTCAGTGCGTCACCTCGTTTCGTCCGGCCCGCAGCGCGTCGGCGAGCACCTGCTCAGGCTTCAACTGCATCATGCAGTTGAAGTGGCCGAGCGGACAGGTGCGCTCGAAGCAGGGGCTGCACGCGATGTCGAGCTTCGCGATGATCGCGTGTGGCGACATCGGGGGCGTGAAGGCGGGCGTGCTCGAGCCGTAGATCGCGATGAGCGGCGTGCCGACGGCGGCCGCCACGTGCATGAGGCCGGAATCGTTCGTGATCGCGAGCCTCACCGAAGCGAGGAGCTCGATCGCCTGGTCGAGCGTTGTCCTGCCGCACAGGTTCACGCACGCACCGTCCGAGAGCCGCACGATGTCCTGTGCGATCTCGGCATCCTTGGCGGAACCGACGAGCCACACCGCGTCGCCGTTCGCGGTGAGCGCGCGCGCGAGCTCCGCGAAATAGGACGGCGGCCAGCGCTTTGCCGGGCCGTACTCGGCGCCGGGGCACAGCGCCACGGCGCGCGCCGCGCCGGTGAGCCCGAGGGCAGCGAGCGTGGCGTCGCGCGCTTCATGGTCGACCGTGAGATGCGGCGCGGGTAAAGGAGACGGCGGCGCCTCGCCGGGCTCGAGCGCGAGCGCCGCGTAGCGCTGCGCCATCTGGGGGAGCGCCGCTTCGTCGAGCACGCGCACGTCGTTCAGGACACCCCAGCGCAGCTCTCCGCGATAGCCGGTACGGCGGGGGATACGCGCGAAGAGCGGCACGAAAGCGGATTTCAGCGTGTTCGGAAGGACGATCGCGCGCTCGTAACCTTCGCTGCGCAGGCCGCGACCGAGGTCGCGCCGCTCCCGGAACTGGAGCTCCCCGTGCTCGAAAGGACTCGCGATCGCACGCTGCACTTCGGGCATGCGGTGCACCACCGGAAAAGTCCAGGCCGGAGCGAGCACGTCGAGCTCGAGCGCCGGGTGTCGTGAGTGCAGCAGATTGAAAAGCGGCTGCGCGAGTACCGTGTCGCCGATCCAGGAAGGTGCGACGACCAGTATCTTCATAGAAGTGACGAGAAGGAGTGAGGAGAAGGAGTGACGAGAAAGAGTGATGAGAAGGGGTTGGTGGTGCCTGTTTTTTCACTCACTCCTTCAGTGCGCCGCAGCCTGCGCGCCGCCGACGAGGACGTACTTGGTGCCGCAATAAGGACACAGCGCTTCTCCGGTCTTCTGTATCGGCAGGTAGACGCGAGGGTGCGCGTTCCACAGGATCATGGAAGGCATCGGGCAGTGTAGCGGAAGGTCTTCCGCGGTCACCTCGATCTCGCGCTTGCTGTTGGTAACGGGCTCGCTCATGACGGTGAATGGTGACTGGTGACTGGTGAATAGAGATGGGTGTCGTGAGAGATGCTCTGAGTCCGGCTTCTCGTTCTACGAGTCACCGGTCACGAGTCACCGGTCACCGCATTAAGCGGCCACCGGCGAGAGCCAGTCGCGGTGGCCCTTGGCCTTGCCTGTCACGCAGTCGAAGAACACCTTCTGTATCCGCGTCGTCACGGGACCGCGCTCGCCTTCGCCGACCGTCCTGCCGTCGACTTCGCGTATCGGCGTCACTTCCGCCGCGGTGCCGGTGAAAAACGCTTCGTCCGCGATGTAGAGGTCGTCGCGCGTGATGCGCTTCGCCGCGACCTTGTAGCCCATCTCCGAGGCGAGCGTGATCACCGAGTCACGCGTGATGCCGGCGAGCGCGCTCGTCAGCTCCGGCTCGTAGATGCAGCCGTTCTTGACCATGAAAAGGTTCTCGCCCGAGCCTTCGGCCACGAAACCGTCGACGTCGAGCAGCAGCCCTTCGTCGTAGCCGTGCTCTGTCGCTTCGAGGTTCGCGAGTATGGAATTCGCGTAGGTTCCCGAGTACTTGGCGCGGCACATCGAGACGTTGACGTGATGCCTCGCGAACGACGAGGTTTTCACGCGTATGCCTTTCTCGATGGCCTCTGCGCCGAGGTAGGCTCCCCACGGCCACGCCGCGATCGCCACGTGCACCGTTGCGCCTTTGGGAGACACGCCCATTTTTTCGGAGCCGTAGAACGCGATCGGCCTGATGTAGCACGACTCGAGCTTGTTCGCGCGCACCACTTCCTTCTGCGCGTCCATGAGAGTCTCGCGCGTGTAGGGAATTTTCATCATGTAGATGTGCGCCGAATTGAAAAGGCGCTCGGTGTGCTCCTTCAGCCTGAATATCGACGTGCCGTCGACGGTCTTGTACGCGCGCACGCCTTCGAACACCGCGAGACCGTAGTGCAGCGAGTGCGTGAGCACGTGGGTGTTCGCGTCGCGCCACGGCACGAGCCTGCCGTCGTACCAGATGTGCCCGTCGCGATCGGCCATCGACATGTTTCAGACTCCGAGAAAACAAAGGATGCATTTTAACGTACTCGTTCTTCGAAGACGGCGCTCCACAGGCCGCGCACCGCCTGCGCTTCCGCGTGCACGAGGGCGGCGTCGATGCGGGCGTATTTCTCGCCCTGGAGCCGCAGGCTGTGCTGGAGCTGCCTGAACTTGCGGTAGGCCTCGTGCGCGGCGAGCGCCGCGGGCTCGGGGGCGAGCCCGAGTCGCCCCGCCACCTTGAGCAGTGCGAGATTGCCTATGTTGCCGGTGAGCGCCTCGTGCTCGTGGGCGTGGCCGAGCACGAGAAACTGCACGATGAACTCGACGTCGATGATGCCGCCGCGGTCGTGCTTGAGATCGAAAAGCCCGCTCGGGTTGGGGTGCGCGTCGAGCATCTTCGCGCGCATCTCGACCACCGCCGATTTCAGCGCGGCGAGCTCGCGCGGCTGGCGCAGTATCGCCTTGCGTATGTCTTCGAAAGCGGCGCCGATCCGCGCGTCGCCCGCGACGTATCGCGCGCGCGTGAGCGCCTGGTGCTCCCAAGGCCACGCGTGGCGCGCCTGGTATTCGCGGAAGCTCTCGAGCGGGCTCACCAGCAGTCCGCTCACGCCGTCCGGCCTCAGCCTCAAGTCGGTCTCGTACAGCACGCCCGCCGAAGTGAGGCTCGTCAGATGATGGTTGATGCGGCGTGCGAGCCGGCCGTAGTTGTCGGGCGCCTCGGGCGCGGGATCGTCGTAGAGGAAAACCAGATCGAGATCGGACGCGTAACCGAGCTCCTTGCCGCCCAACTTGCCGTAACCGACGATCGCGAAAGCCGGCGTTTCGCGATGCCGCTGCCGGACGTCGAGCCACGCCAGCGCGAGCACTTCGCGCAGGATCGTGCACGCGAGGTCGCTCAGGTGGTCGGACAGCGTCTCGAGCGCGAGCGTGCCGGCGAGGTCCTGGGCGAGCAGGTGCAGTGTCTGGACGTGCTTGAAATGACGCAGCACGTCCATCTGCTTCTCAGTGTCGCCCGCGGCTTCGTCCAGCTGTGCGCGCAGACCGGCGGTGAGCGCGCGCCAGTCGGGCGCCGAGTAGAGCGTGCGCGTGTCGAGCAGCTCGTCGAGGAGGATCGGGTGCAGCGTGACATACTCCGCCGCCCACGGGCTCGCGGCCATGAGCTCGGCAACGCGCGCGAGCGCCTGCGGGTACTGCTCGAGAAGCGCGAGGTACGCTTCGCGACGGCTCACGCTTTCGAGGAGGCGCAGCATGCGCTCGAGCGTCGCGCCGCCGTTCACCTGCGCGGCGGCGGCCTGCACGACGAGCGGGACCAGACGCTCCAGCCGTGACTGGCTCGCCGCGGGCATTTGCCGGTAGCGTGAGCTCTGTCTCAACGCGGCGAGACGCCTTTGCACTTCCTGCGGATCGGCGTAACCCAGCCCGGCGAGGAGGGCCCGCGCGCGCTCCGGGTCTTCGCCGGCCCCGGCCTGCTGCCATAGCGCGGAGAGATGGTCCGGCTGCTCCGGCGCAGCGACGAAAATTTCGGAGAACTGGCGAGTCACCGCGGCGCGATGCGTCTCGAGCTGCGCGCGCAACGCCGCGTAATCGGCAAAACCCATGCTGCGCGCGACGAGCTGGCGGTCGTCGGGCGAGCGCGGCAAGGCGTGCGTCTGCTGGTCGTCGAGATACTGCAGCCGGTGCTCGAGATTGCGCAGAAAAAAGTACGCCGACGTGAGCTCGTCCACCGCTTCTGCGCCCAGCAGCCGGCGCTCGGCGAGGAGCGGGAGTACTTCGAGCGTCGGCTGGCTGCGTAGCGCGGCGTCACGTCCGCCGCGGATCAGCTGGAACACCTGAACGATGAACTCGATCTCGCGTATGCCGCCGGGGCCGAGCTTGATGTTGTCGGCGATGTCGCGGCGCTCCACCTCCATCCGCACCTGGCGGTGCAGGTCGCGCATCGACGCGAACGCGCTGTAATCGAGGTGGCGCCGGAACACGAAAGGGCGCACGAGCTCCATCAGCTCGGCGCTGCGCTCGCCCGTGATGCAGCGGCCCTTGATCCACGCGTAGCGCTCCCATTCGCGCCCCTGCGTGATGAGGTAGTTCTCGAGCATCTCGAAGCTCGCGACGACGGGGCCGCTGTCGCCGTACGGCCGCAGCCGCAAGTCGACGCGAAAGACGTATCCGTCCTCGGTCATCTCCGAGAGCATCGCGGTCAGCCTGCGGGCGGCGCGCGAGAAGAATTCGTGGTTGCTGAGGGCGCGCGCGCCGTCGGTGTCGCCTTCTTCGGGATAGACGAGGATGAGATCGATGTCGGAGGAGACGTTCAGCTCGCCGCCGCCCAGCTTGCCCATGCCGACGACGTGGAGCTGCTGCGCCGCGCCTTTCGACTCGCCGCGCGGCTCGCCATATTGCTGCGCCAGCTCGGCGTGGACCGCCGCGACGGCAGCCTCGAGCGCGACCTCGGCGAGCGCGGTGGCCGTGGACACCACCTCGCGCAGATCCGCGCGGCCCGCGAGGTCGCGTGCGATGAGCGCGAGCATCACTTCCTTGCGCAGCCTTCGCAGTGCCCGCGTGAGCGTGTCTCCTTCGGAAGACAGCGCGGCCAGCCGCTCGCGCATGCGGGCCGGCGTATAGGGGGAGGCGAGGTCGACGTGCGCCGGCAGGCCGGGCTCGGCGGCGAGGAGGCGCCGCAGGTAGCGGCTGTATGCGCAGGCAGCTTCGAGCACGTTGGAACCCGGAGGCGGAGCCGAAGGAGCGGTGTAAGGGGTACAATGCCGCGGACCGTCTCCGGACTATTGCATGTTTCTGTATATCGGGCAAAAAACGTGTCCTTCACAGCCGCGCTGCGCTGGGTAAGGCAAAGCTCGGTCTGGACTTCCCGCGCGCTCGCCTGGAGCGTCATCGGCGTCGCGCTCGCGTGTGCGTTTTTCGTCCTCGCGCTGCGCTACTGGTTCCTCCCCAACATCGAGACCTACCGCGAAGACATCGCGGCGGCGGTGAGCCGCGCGGCGAATGTCCGCATCACGATCGGGAAGATCTCAGCGGACTGGGAAGGGATAAGGCCGCATCTGAAGCTCGAGGCGGTGAGCGTCTACGACCGTGCCGGGCGGCGCGCGCTCGAGCTGAACCGCGTCGACAGCACGCTCGCGTGGCGCTCGCTCGCGACGCTCACGCTGCATTTCCACGCGCTCGATTTCTACCAGCCTACGCTCGAGGTGCGCCGCGACGCGAACGGCGTCCTCTCGGTCGCGGGCATACAGGTCGAAGCCGACCGCAGCGGCAGCGGCTTCACCGACTGGCTGCTCGAGCAGCCCGACGTCGAAGTGCACGATGCAGCGGTCGTCTGGACCGACGAGCTGCGGCAGGCGCCGCCGCTGCAATTGTCGGGAGTCAACCTGCACCTCGTGAACCGCGGAAGCCGGCATCGCTTCGGGTTGCGCGCGGTGCCGCCGCCGGAGCTCGCCGCACCCATCGATCTGCGCGGGGACGCGCGCGGCAACAGCGTCGAGGTGCTCTCGGATTGGAACGGCAAGCTCTTTCTCCAGCTCGATCGAGTCGACCTGGGCGCGTGGAGTCCATGGCTGGATGTGCCCGCGGAAATCAGGAGCGGCAAAGGGGCGCTCAGGAGCTGGCTCACTTTCGACCGTCACGCGCTCGCTGAAATCGTCGCCGACGTGCGGCTCGCCTCGGTGCGCGCGCGACTGCGCCAGGACCTCCCGGAAATCGAGCTCGACGCACTGGCAGGCCGCATCGCGTGGAAGAACGTGCCTTCCGGGTTCGAAGTGGCGGGTGCGAAGCTCGGCCTCGCCGGCGGCGGCGCAGTCCTCCAGCCGGCCGATTTCCGCGTGAAGGTGACGACCGACCGCAAGGGCGCGCAGCAGGGCGAATTTGATGCGAACGCACTCGACCTCGCGCCGCTCGTCATGCTCGCCGATCGCCTGCCTCTCGACGACGCGCTGCGCACCGAGCTCGTTGCATTGTCCCCGCGCGGCAGCCTTCACGACGTCTCGGTGAAGTGGCAGGGCGCGTGGCCCCAGCCCGCGAGCTACAGCGCGCGCGGACGCTTCGAAGCGCTCGCTTTCAATCGCTGGCAAAGCCTGCCCGGCGTTTCGGGGCTGAGCGGCAATATCGACGGCACCGACAGAGGCGGCACCCTGCACGTGAGCGGGCAGCGCACGAGCCTCGACATGCCGCGGGTTTTCACGAGCGTGCTCGCGCTCGACACGCTCACCGCCCAGGTCGGCTGGACATGGGCCGGGGAGCGCCTGGAGCTCAGGTTCAGCAACGTGTCCTTCGCGAACGCCGACGCCGCCGGCAGCCTCTTCGGGAGTTACCGCTCCGCCGCGGAAGGTGCGGGCGACATAGACCTGACCGGCAGTCTGACGCGCGCGAGTGCGCACAGCGCGTCGCGCTATATCCCGATCACGATACTGCGCAAGACGCGGCCGTGGTTCGAGCGCGCATTCGTCGCGGGGTTTTCCAATGACGTGCGCTTCAGGGTGAAAGGGCGCCTCGACGATTTTCCTTTTCAGCAGGAAAAGCGCGGCATGTTCCACGTCAACGCGAAAGTGACCGGCGGCACCGTCGATTACGCCGAGCGCTGGCCGCGCATCGAGAACATCGAGGGCGAGGTACAGTTTCGCGGCTCGCGCATGGATTTCGTCGCGCGCCAGGGGACGATCAACGGGGTGAGGCTCTCGAAGGTGCAGGGCGAGATCCCGGACATGAAAGCGCAGTCGGAAGTGCTCACGGTGACCGGGGAAGCCGAAGGGCGTACTGCCGACTTTCTCGCTTTCGTCGCGAAGAGTCCCGTTACCGACATGATCGACCACTTCACCGACGACATGCAGGCTCAGGGTAACGGCCGGCTCACTCTCAAGCTCGTCCTGCCGCTCACCGAGCTTGCGGCGAGCAAGGTGTCGGGCAGCTATCAGATGACGGGCAACCACATCGTTTTCGAACGCGGGTTGCCGCCGCTCGAGCAGGCGAGCGGCCGTATCGAGTTCACCGAATCGGGCGTGCGCGCGCCCGCCATCACCGGTGTTTTCCTCGGCGGCCCGGTAACGGTGACCGGTACCACCCAGCGCGATTCGACGCTGCGCGCGACGCTGCAAGGGCGCGTGAACGCCGACAACGTGCGCAAAGCCGGTGGCCCCGCCTGGATGCAGCACCTGCGCGGCTCCACCGACTGGCGCGGCGTGGTGACGCTGCGTAAGAGAGTCCCTGAGCTCGTGATCGAGTCGAGCCTGCAGGGCATCGCATCGCACCTCCCGGCGCCGTTCGCAAAAACAGCGGCGGAATCGATACCGCTCCGAATCGAGCGCCGCTCCACGGGCCCGCAGCAGGACAGGGTTACGTTCGCTTACGGCGAGCTCGTCAAGGCCGACCTCGCGCGCCGTAACGACGGCAAGCAGACGCAGGTCGAGCGCGGCGCCGTGCGTCTCGGTGGCGGCGAGCCGGGAGAGCTCGACCGCCCGGGCGTGTGGGTCCGCGGCGTGCTCAAGCGGTTCGACTTCGACGAATGGCTCGCATTCAGCCGCAGCGGCGAAGGCGCAGCCGCGTTGCCGATCGCCGGGGGCGAAGTCAGGTTCGCGCAGCTGGATTTCTTCGGACGCCGTTTCAGCGATCTCGCGCTGACGCTTGCATCCCAACCCGCGTCGACTCAGCTCACGTTCTCGGGTCCCGAGATCGAAGGCGGTGCGACGTGGCGGGGCGAAGGCAAAGGGCGGCTCATCGCGCGCCTGAAGAAGCTCACTTTGCCCGCCGCGGATTCGAAGCCGGCGCAGGCCGCGGTGCAGCCGCCCGCCGGCAAGTCACCGGACCTGCCGGCGCTCGACGTCGTCGTCGGGGAGTTCCAGCACGGGCAGAAGCAGCTCGGCCGTCTCGAGCTCTCCGCCGTGCATCAGGAGCGTGACTGGCGCATCGAACGGCTGCGGCTTTCGAACCCCGACAGCGTAATCACCGCCGAAGGCGTCTGGCAGGGCTGGCGCACGCAGCCTCGCACGCAGTTGAACGTGCGCATGGACGTGACCGACGTCGGCAAGACGCTCACGCGCTGGACGTACCCGGCGGGAATCCGCCGCGGCACCGCGAAGATCGAAGGCAGCCTGTCGTGGGCCGGGAGCCCGCACGACTTCGACTCTCCCACCTTGGGCGGAAACCTCGTCGTCGAAGCCGCGAACGGCCAGTTCATCAAGCTCGAGCCGGGGATCGGCAAGCTCCTCGGCATACTTTCGCTGCAGGCGCTTCCGCGGCGCATCAGTCTCGATTTCCGCGACGTTTTCAGCGAAGGCTTCGCTTTCGATACCATCATCGGCGCGTTGAAAATCGATCGCGGTCTCGTCACCACCGAGAATTTCAGGCTGCGCGGGCCATCGGCTCGCGTGGTCATGGGGGGCGAAGTCGATCTGGCGCGCGAGACGCAGAAGCTCAAGGTGCGCGTGACGCCTCACCTCTCCGACAGCGTGTCGCTCGCCGGCGCGCTGATCGGCGGCCCGGTCGCCGGTGTCGCGACTTTCCTCGCGCAGAAAATTCTCAAGGACCCGATCGAAGAGCTGGTGTCGTTCGAATACAACGTGACGGGCGGGTGGTCCGACCCGCAGGTCTCCAGGATCGCGCGCGCGCCGCTGCCGCTGCAGGAGGGCACTCCATGATGCGCCCGGGAACCGCAGCCGCGGCATTGCTGGGCGCGTGGGCGTGCGTGGCGGCCGCTCAGGTGCACGAGGTGCCTCCCGAGCTGTGGGACCGCCCGCGCACCGCGAGCGCGATCGCCGCGGAGGAGAGCGTCAGACAACCGGTGCTGGCGCTGATCGCCCAGCCGGAATCGCGGCTCGTCATCCACCACGCCGCGGGTCAGGAACCGCTGCTCCTGGCCGAGGAGCTGCGCTCGTGGCTGGGAGCGCTCGCCATCGATCCGCGCCGCATCGTGCTGCGCAGCGACCTTGCGGCGGGCGCGCCGCTCAGACTCGAGGTCACCCCATGAGCACACGGCTCCGCGCGAGCGCGCGCGATTTCGCTTTCGCCGCCCGCCCGCCGGAGCTGCAGCCGGGGGCGGTTCGCGTCGCCGCCCTCCAGATGGCGTCGGGACCGCAAGTGGAAGCGAACCTGAAGGAAGCGGGACGGCTCATCGAAATGGCGGCCGCACAGGGCGCGAAGCTCGTGGCGCTGCCCGAGTATTTCCCGGTCATGGGCATGCACGAGCGCGACAAGGTGAAGGTGCGCGAAGCGCAGGGTTCCGGTCCGATACAGGCTTTCCTCTCGGAGTCCGCGCGCCGGCACGGCGTGTGGATCGTCGGCGGCTCGGTGCCGCTCACCGCGTCGGTCCCCGACAAAGTGCGCAACAGCACGCTCGTCTACGACGACCAGGGAACGTGCGTCGCACGTTACGACAAGATTCATCTCTTCGGTTTCGAGATGGGCGCGGAAAGCTACTCCGAGCAGCGCACGATAGAGCCGGGCAAAGACGTCGTGGTCGTGGAAACGCCTTTCGGCCGTCTCGGCCTTTCGATCTGTTACGACCTGCGTTTCCCCGAGCTTTACCGCGCGATGAAGGAAGTCGACCTGATACTCGTGCCTTCGGCGTTCACCGAAACGACTGGAAAAGCGCATTGGGAGACGCTCGTACGCGCCCGCGCGATCGAAAACCTCACTTACGTGCTCGCGCCGGCCCAGGGCGGTTACCATGTGAACGGGCGCGAAACCCACGGCGATTCGATGCTCGTCGACCCGTGGGGCGTCATTCTCGACCGGCTGCCGCGCGGCTCGGGCGTCGTGTCGGGCGTGATCGACCGCGCGCTCGTCGCGCGCTTCCGCGCGAGCCTGCCGGCGCTCGCCCACCGCACGCTGTGACGAGTTTGCAGGCGAATTGAAACTCGCGGCGCCGGCCGCATGTCTTTATGTAGTGCCTCACTCCGAAAGCGAATCGACCGTGAACCCGCAGACGCAGACCCAGACCCAGACCCAGACCCAGACCCAGACCCAGACCCAGACCCAGACCCAATCCCATCTCGGCGCCACCGTGATCGACCTGCCGTTTGATACCGCCCAGCAGATGCTGCTCGCGCCGTATGCACTCGACGACACGCGGCTGCAGACCGTTTTCGGCGAGATCATGTCGCACAAAGTCGATTATGCGGACCTCTACTTCCAGTACAGCCGCAGCGAGTCGTGGAGCCTGGAAGAAGGGATCGTCAAGTCCGGGAGCTTCAACATCGACCAGGGCGTCGGCGTGCGCGCGGTGAGCGGCGAGAAAACCGCTTTCGCTTACTCGGACGACATCAGCCTGCCGGCGCTCCAATCCGCGGCCGAAGCGACGCGGGCCATCGCGCGGGCGGGGCAAAGCGGGCGCGTGCAGGTGGTGAAACGCGGGCCCGGGCGTCAGCTCTACGCCGCGCGCGATCCGCTGCCGAGCCTGCAGGACCAGGAAAAAGTCGCGCTCCTCGAGCGCGTCGAGCGCTATGCGCGCTCGCTCGACAACCGGGTGACCCAGGTCATGGCGTGGCTCGCGGGCGAGTACGAAGTCGTCCTCGTCGCGCGCTCCGACGGCCTGCTCGCGGCGGACGTGAGGCCGCTCGTGCGGGTGTCGGTGCAGGTGATCGTCGAGCAGGACGGGCGGCGCGAGCAGGGCAGCTCGGGCGGCGGCGGACGCTTCGATTACGGCTACTTCACCGACGAGGTGCTGCAGGATTACGCCCGCAAAGCCGTGCACCAGGCGGTGATCAATCTCGACGCCCGTCCGGCGCCGGCGGGGCCGATGACGGTCGTGCTCGGGCCGGGCTGGCCCGGAGTTCTGCTGCACGAAGCGATCGGCCACGGGCTCGAAGGCGACTTCAACCGCAAAGGCACGTCCGCCTTCAGCGGGCGCATGGGCGAGCGCGTTGCATCACGCGGCGTCACGGTGGTCGACGACGGCACGATCCCGCTGCGCCGCGGCTCGCTCAACATCGACGACGAAGGCAACCCCACGCAGCACAATGTGCTGATCGAGGATGGCGTATTGAGAGGCTATCTGCACGACAGCCTGAACGCGCGCCTGATGGGGGTCGCATCCACGGGCAACGGCCGGCGCGAGTCGTACGCGCACATCCCGATGCCGCGCATGACCAACACCTACATGCTCGCCGGCGACAAGGACCCGCAGGAGATCATCGCGTCGGTGAAGAACGGCCTGTACGCGGTGAATTTCGGCGGCGGTCAGGTCGACATCACGAGCGGCAAGTTCGTGTTCTCCGCCTCGGAAGCGTTCATGATCGAAGACGGCAAGGTGACATACCCGGTGAAAGGCGCGACGCTCATCGGCAACGGTCCCGATGCGTTGACGCGCGTCGCGATGATCGGCAACGACATGGCGCTCGACAGCGGCGTGGGGACCTGCGGCAAGGACGGGCAGAGCGTGCCGGTGGGCGTCGGTCAGCCCACGCTACGCATCGACGCGCTCACCGTCGGGGGCACTGCCAGCTGAAGGTTTACGCGCAACGACGTTCAGGCTGATGGGCCTGCCGGCGACCACCAGCCGGCTCGCGTCGGCGAAGAGTCCGAGATCGGCGACGCGCTCTATCGCAGTGAATCCCGCCCGCGTCAGGTACGACCTCATGAGCTCTTCGTTGAACCCGACGAAATGGAAATCGGCGTCGTCGATCTGGCCGCCGTACATCATGCGCATCACGAGGAAGCGGGCGTCGGCGTCGAGCGTCGGATCGAGATAGAGCGTGCACAGCGTGGTGAGGTCGGGCACGCTCACGCGCAGCCGTCCTTCGGGCTCGAGCACGCGGCTGAATTCACCCAGGGCGCTGCCGAGCTCGCGCTGATAGCCCAGATGCTCGACGACGTGAGAAGCGTAGATTTCGGCGACGCTGCCATCGGGGAAGATGGAAAGATCGGTGCAGGAGCGCACGTAGTCCGTGAACTCGCCCGGCAAGACGTTCACGATCTTCCACTCGGGATGCGGCTCCTGACCGCCGATGTGCAGGCGCAGCGGCGAGGCCGGGCCGTGCGCTCTCGTCGGCGGCGCCGGTGCGCGCGGGCGCAGCAGATTCCTGAAGAGCGCTGCCAGCATTTGCGCCAGAGGTTATCAGATCGCCGCAGCCCCCTGCACTAGGCAGCGGCGTCGGCGGGGCGGTATAATGCTTTTATTTTCAGAGGGTTTGGACGCATCATGCACTACAGGACCGACGACTTGCGGATCAAGGAAATCAAGGAGCTCGCGCCGCCTTCGCACGTGCTCCGCGAGCTTCCCGTCACCGAGAAGGCCGCCAAAACGGTCGTCGAGGCACGCCAGGAGATCCACCGCGTACTGCACGGCGCCGACGACAGGCTCGTCGTCATCATGGGGCCGTGCTCGATACACGACGTGAAGGCCGCCAAGGAATACGCCTCGCGTCTCGCCGACGCACGGCAAAAGCTCGGGCGCGAGCTCCTGCTCGTGATGCGCGTGTACTTCGAGAAGCCGCGCACCACGGTCGGCTGGAAAGGCCTCATCAACGACCCGAAGCTGGACGGCAGCTTCAGCATCAACGAGGGGCTACGCATCGCGCGCCAGCTGCTCCTCGACCTGAACGATTCCGGGGTGCCGGTCGGCTGCGAGTTCCTCGACATGATCACGCCGCAGTACATCGGCGATCTCGTCTCGTGGGGCGCGATCGGCGCGCGCACGACCGAAAGCCAGGTCCACCGCGAGCTCGCTTCGGGGCTGTCGTGCCCGGTCGGCTTCAAGAACGGCACCGACGGCAACATAAAGATCGCGCTCGACGCGATCCGCGCCGCGCAGGCGCCGCACCATTTCCTTTCGGTCACCAAAGGCGGCCAATCGGCGATCGTCTCGACCACCGGCAACGAGGACTGTCACATCATCCTGCGCGGCGGCAAGCAGCCGAACTACGACGCGGCGAGCGTGGATGCCGCGGCGAAAGGCCTCGCGGAAGCGGGGATACCGGCGCGCCTCATGGTCGACTTCAGCCACGGCAACAGCAGCAAGAATCCCCAGAAGCAGCTCGACGTGGGGCGCGATGTCGCGCGCCAGGTCTCGGGCGGCGAGGAGCGAATCTTCGGTATCATGATGGAAAGCCATCTCAAGGGCGGCCGGCAGGACCTGATCCCCGGAAAGACGCTACAGTATGGCGTGAGCATTACCGACGGCTGCGTGAGCTGGGAAGAAAGCCGCGCTCTCCTCGACGATCTGGCGGAAGCCGTTCGCAGACGCCGGGTGAAGGCCGAAGCCGAAGCAGAATAAACCGCGGCGGCCGCAAAGCCGCCCATGCTAAATTAGGAAAACGGGGTCGCTCCCCGGGGGAATGGACTATGGTGCTACAGGACCAGAAGTTCCCGGCAAGCGCCGACATGCTCGGGCGTTTCGAGCGCATAGCCGACAACGGGGCCATCGCGGACGAGCTCGGAACGCTGCTCGGGAGGGCTCCGCTCTTTTCCGATTTCAGTCGCGACGACGTGAAAAGCCTGTCGGAGTACATGGGCGTCTATCGCGCCGACGTGGGCGAGACGATCATCCGCGAAGGCGACGTCGGCGATTTCATGCTGCTCATCGTCCGCGGCGAAGTCGACATCCTCAAGCAGGGGGTCCAGCGCGAGCAGCAGCACATGACGACCGTCGGTGCGGGCACGACCATCGGCGAGATGTCGATGATCGACGGCGAGCCGCGGTTCGCGAGCTGCCGCACCACGCAGGCGACCACGTTCGGCGTGTTGACGCGCGACAACATGGCCAAGATCATCCTCGAACAGCCGCAGCTCGGCTCGAAAATCCTGGTGAAGCTGGTCACCATGCTCTCGGCGCGCCTGCGCCAGACGAGCGCGAAGCTGATGCGTTACATGGAAGGCATCATCAGCTAGAGGGCAGGATCCAGGATTCAGCCGGAGCGAACGAAGCGCGAGCTTCTTGTTAATCCCCCGAGTTTCGATTCTCACCTTCGCGGCGGCGCTCTCCGCGTCCGCTGCCCCCGCATCGCAAATCGAAGATGACCGCGGCGTCGCGGTCAGCGCCCCCGCGAAAGCCGTTCGCATCGCAGCGCTTTCGCCGCACCTCGTCGAGATCGCCTATGCCGCGGGAGCGGGAAACCGGCTCGCGGCGGTCGTGCGCTACAGCGACTACCCGCAAGCCGCCACGCGTCTGCCTCGCGTGGGTGATGCCTCGCGCCTCGATATCGAGCGCATCCTCGCGCTCGAGCCCGATCTCGTTCTCGCCTGGAAGAGCGGCAATCCCGCGCACGACCTCGAACGGCTCGAGCGCATCGGTTTTCCCGTGTTCGTCACCGAGCCGCGCCGGCTCACCGACATCGCGCGCCTCATTCGCGTCGTCGGCGCGCTCGCGGGCACGCAATCGACGGCGGAGCCTGCGGCGTCGGCTTTCGAGCGCAAGCTCGAAGCGCTGCGGCTGCGCTATGCCTCGCGGCGCGCGGTGCGGGTGTTCTACGAAATATGGCACCGGCCGCTCCTCACCGTGAACGGCGCGCACCTCATCAGCGACGTGCTTACGCTGTGCGGAGGACGCAACGTTTTCGCGCACGCGCCGGTGCTGACGCCTTCAGTTTCGCTCGAAGCGGTGGTCGCGGCGCGTCCCGAGGTCGTCCTCGGCGGAAGCTCCACAAGCCGGCCCGGAGACCTCGAGCACGAGTGGCGGACGGCGCCGGTCGCGGCGTTGCGCGCGCTGCCGGTGCGCTACGTGCCGCCCGACCTCATACAGCGTCAGACGCCGCGGATCGTCGAAGGCGCACGCGTCATCTGTGAGCGCCTGGAGGAAGTGCGGCAGAGCCAAAAACGGTGACTGGTGACTGGTGACCGGTCACCGGTGACGGTTCTTCCCCTGCTGCCACAGGACGTCATCCCCGCCCGCATGGCGATTGAGGACGCGCGCCGCGACGAACAGCAGGTCTGAGAGACGGTTCAGGTACTGGAGGAGGAGGGGCGGAACGCTTTCCGCCCGCGACAGCGCGACGAGGCGGCGCTCCGCGCGCCGGCACACGGTGCGCGCTAAGTGCGCGGCCGCCGCTCCACGAGAGCCTCCCGGCAACACGAAATCCTTGAGCGCGGGAAGCCGGGCATTGAGCGCGTCGAGCTCACGCTCGAGCCTCGACACGTGGTTCGCGCCGATGATGTCGTGTCCCGGCAGGCAGAGCTCGCCGCCCATGTCGAGGAGGTCGTGCTGGACCTCGAGCAGGCCCGCGCGGAGGGCGGCCGGCAGGTCTTCCGCGAGCACGAGCCCGACGGCGCTGTTCAACTCGTCGATCTCGCCCATCGCGTCGACCCGCGCCGCATCCTTTGCCACGCGCGCGCCGTCGGCAAGCCCGGTGGTGCCGTCGTCACCGGTGCGCGTGTAGATTTTCGTAAGTCGTTTACCCATTCTTCACGTCTTTGCTTCGGCAGGTGCGAGGTTGAGAGGGCAGAACTTCGCGTCGAACGTCGGGTCGTTGACCCACTGGTAAATCGCATCGAGCGCGGCATCCTCGGTGCGGAAGAAATTCTGAGCGCCGATGATCGCATACAACCCCGTATTCTCCATCACGCGCAAAACCTGGCTCTTGAGCCCGCTGAACGCAATCGTGACGCCGTTTCCCTGCATGCGCCGCACGAGATGCCGGATCACCTCCTCCCCCGAGCCGTCGATCTCGTTGATGCCGTCGCCCACGACGAGTATGTATTTCGCTTTCGGGTGGCGCGCCGCCTCGCCCATGACCGCGTCCTCGAAGTACGGCACATTGGCGAAATAGAGCGAGCCGTCGAAGCGTATCGCGATGATGTGCTCGCTCGTGCGCAGGTTGTGCAGCCGCGCGTCGCGCAGCGTGCCGTCGGAGTGGCGTCCGAGGACGGCTACGCGCGGGCGCATCGTGCGGTAGAGG
>CAZULX010000205.1:0-3613 GCA_964621335.1 uncultured Streptomycetaceae bacterium | reverse complement strand
GAGCCCTCGGGGCGGGAGATCGAGCTTGGGCCGTGGACGCCGATGCGTACTCGAGCAGGACGTCATTCTGGCCGCCGAGTCAGAATCCATAGATGGACGCCCCCTGTTGGTCAAGCGCGCAATCGGCGATGGGTGAGAAGGAGAGATTGCAGCCATAGATCCGGACTTTGCATGAGGCTTGGGCCTCGGTCCCTGATGGAATCGGCTGACGGGGTCCTCATCATTTTGGCGCACTGCAAGTGCCATGGATTCTGCAGGTTCGTCCCGTCACGGTCTGACCTGTCTTGCCATCACGTCATGTTTGCCTGAGCAATCGGCGGAAGGGCCTCCTTTCCTAAAGCTGCATGTCTTGTCTCAATGACAGCGCATCAACTCGCGCGCTTGGCAATGTAGCCGGCTTCGAAGCGGTGCTCGTGCGCCAGCAACGCCCATGCAATCCGCGCATTCTTCGCCGCCAGCGCCACCGCAGCCACGTTCTTGTTGCGCCGTGCGAGCAGGCCTTTGAGCCACGGATCGGCGCGATCGGGGCGGCGCTCTGCCTGACGGATCACCGAGCGCGCGCCGTGGATAAGAAGCATGCGCAAATAGCCGTCGCCGCGCTTGCTGATGCCTCCCAGCCTCACCGTGCCGCCCGTGCCCTCATGACGCGGCACCATACCGAGCCACGCCGGCACTTGCCGCGCGTTCTTGAAACTCCTGGCATCGCCTACCGATGTCACGAACGCGCTGGCGGTGAGCGGCCCGACGCCCGGAATGGCTTCGAGCTCGCGACTGGCCGCGTTCTCACGGTGCCAGCGCACGATCTGCTGCTCCAACTCCTTTACTTGCCGATCCGTGTGTTTCAGCTGTTCACCCAGATTTTCGAGCAGCGGACGCATCATCCCCGGCAAACCATTGCCGCCGTCCTCCAGAATCTGCGGCAACTGCGTGGCGATGTGGCCCAGGCCCTGGCGCAGCACAATCCCAAACTCAGCCAGCAAGCCCCGAATCTGATTCGCTTGCGCGGTGCGTGCCTTCACAAAGCCCTGGCGTGCCCGGTGCAGCGCCAACACCGCCTGCGATTCGGCCGTCTTCACCGGCACAAAGCGCATGTTCGGCCGGCCCACCGCCTCACAGATCGCCTCGGCATCAACCCGATCGTTCTTGTTCGTCTTCACATACGGCTTCACGAACTGCGGCGCCATCAGCTTCACCGTGTGCCCCAGTTCCGAGAGCTTTCTTGCCCAGTAATGCGCACCGGCACATGCTTCCATACCCACCAGGCATGGCGGCAAATTCGCGAAGAAGCTCACCACCTCCTGGCGTTTGAGCTGCTTGCGCAGCACGGCCTTCGCCCGCTCATCCACCCCATGAATCTGGAACACGTTCTTTGCCAGATCGATGCCAACAGTCGTAATCTTCATCTGACGCCCCCTCTCATCTAGTGGTTGATCCGAATCTCCACTATGGCACTTCGATGCCGTTTGAGTCAGGGGGCGTCCATTCCATTATTTTGACGTTCATCTGCTGTTCAATGGATTCCGGATCCCTGTCGGCATTGCCGACGTCCGGAATGACGCCGTTCCGCGTCACCGATGACGCGCCGCGCCTTACGCGCTCGCGTTGTCCCCGCTCTTCGGCAGGTATCGCAACTGCACCGTCAGCGCACTGACGTCGATTTTTCCCATCTTCAGGAGCCGCGCTTCGATCGCGGCGCGCGAGCGGTTGTGGAGCTTCGCGAGCTCGGCTGAGGTGCGCCCGGCGTCGAAAGCGGCGGCGAGGCGCTCCTCTTCTTCCGGCGTCCAGCGCACGAACGTATTGGCCGGCACGTCCCCGGCTTTGCGCTCGCCTGCCGCGGCCTGGGCCGGCCGGCTGCCTTCCATCGCCCGCAGCGCTTCGAACAGCGCCCGCACCGTGTCGGGGTGCTGATAAGCGCTGTCGGCCGCGAACACTTCGCCCGTTGCCGGATGCACGCCGTTCGCGAGCGCGCTCAGTATCTTCAACGCGTGTTCCCTTTCCATGGTCCCCTCCGTCTGTTGATGGCTGTGGCCGTCGCTCCTGCGACCCGGCTTTCCCGCGACGTACGTGGACAACGTCACGTCGGTGGCGTCGTTGACGGACGGATCTAGGACATAAGGCAGTACACCTGGAAGCGAATGCTGCGTTCGCGCTTACCAGTTACCAGTTACCAGTTACCCGTCACCCGTCACCCGTCACCCGTCACCCGTCACCCGTCACCCGTCACCCGTCACCAGTCACGGCTTCTTGCGCATGCTTCCCGCAACCATCTGGAACTCGAACAGCCGGCACTCGAGCGCGCCGTTGAAGAGCGGCGTGCGGCGTGAAGGCGAGAGTCCGATCAACTTCGGCAAGCGCAGGTCCGCGGTGAATATGTATGCGGTCCACCCGGCGTATTTCCTTTTCAGCGCGTCGCCCAGCCGCGGATAAAGCTCGGCGAGAGACTGCTGGTCCTGCAGCCGCACGCCGTAAGGCGGGTTGGTGACGATGACTCCGGAAGGCGCGGGCGCAGGCATTTCGAGGACGTCGGCCTGCTTGAGCGTTACATAATCCTCCACGCCCAGCGCTGCGAGATTCGCGCGAGCGAGCTTGAGCGCTTCGCCGTATCGATCGCTGCCGTGGATCACGCCCGTTGCGGGCTTGCGGATGCGCGAGCGCGCCGCATCCTTGAGCCGCGTCCACAGGACAGCGTCGAACGTCGACAGCCTTTCGAAGCCGAAAGCGCGGGTCAGCCCCGGCGCGCGGTCGAGCGCGATCATCGCCGCCTCGCAGAGCAGCGTGCCGCTGCCGCACATGGGGTCGAGGAGCGTCGTTTCCGCTTTCCACCCGGCGAGCTCGAGTAGTCCTGCAGCGAGGTTCTCTCGCAAAGGCGCATCACCGGGGCTCGCGCGGTAGCCGCGCTTGAACAGCGGCTCGCCGGAAGTGTCGAGATACAGCGTCACGTGCGTCGCCGACAGGAAAGCCTGTATGCGCACGTCGGGCGAGCGCGTGTTGACGTCGGGGCGGCGCCCGCCCGCTGCGCGGAAAACGTCGCACACGGCATCCTTGATGCGCAGCGTCACGAACTCGAGGCTTCTCACCGGGGCGCGTATGGCCGAGACGTCCACGCGTATCGAGAGCTCCACTGGAAACCAGCTTCCCCAGTCGAGTGCGTGCACCGTTTCGTAAATGTCGCGCTCGGTGCGGTACGCCGCGTGCGCGACCTGCCACAGGATCCGGCTCGCGACGCGGCTTTCCAGGTTCGCTGCATAGCACAGCGCGAGCTCGCCCGCGAAGCGCACGCCGCCGTCGACGCGCGCGGCATCGCGCGCCCCGAGCGCGGCAAGCTCGCGCTCGAGCACGGTTTCGAGGCCGCGCGGGCAGGTGGCGAAGTAGTGTTCCATGAAGGAGTGACGAAAAAGGGTGATGAAAAGGAGTGACGAGAAGAGATTACAAAGCTCGCTACTGCAGCGGGACGGAGATCTCGTAAGAGATCCGATGCCGGCCGTTGGGAAGCCGGGTGAGCTCGGTGATGCGGGTGACCGGCCGCGCTCCGTGATCGATCTGCCGCGCGAGGTCGGCGTTCTCCTTGCGCGGCACGTAGCCGAGCATGTGTTCGCGCCACACCAGGCGTATC
>CAZULX010000204.1:0-7334 GCA_964621335.1 uncultured Streptomycetaceae bacterium | reverse complement strand
GTGTCGTTCTCGCTCGGTGACGGTCTGCGGCCGGGGTCCGGCTACGACGCCAACGACGAAGCGCAGATCGCCGAGCTCAAAACGCTGGGCGAGCTGACCGACGTCGCGTGGAAGCACGACGTGCAGGTCATGATAGAAGGCCCGGGCCACGTGCCGATGCAGCTCATCAAGGAGAACATGGAACTGCAGCTCAAGTACTGCAAGGAAGCGCCTTTCTACACGCTGGGGCCGCTCACCACCGACATCGCCCCCGGCTACGATCACATCACCAGCGCGATCGGCGCGGCGATGATCGGCTGGTACGGCACCGCGATGCTCTGCTACGTGACTCCGAAGGAGCACCTCGGCCTGCCCGACAAGAACGACGTCAAGGACGGCATCATGGCGTACAAGATCGCCGCCCACGCTGCCGACCTCGCGAAAGGCCACCCCGGCGCGCAGATCCGCGACAACGCATTGTCGAAGGCGCGCTTCGAGTTCCGCTGGGACGATCAGTTCAACCTGGGACTGGATCCGGACAAGGCGCGCGAGTTCCACGACGAGACGCTGCCGCAGGAAGGCGCGAAGCTCGCGCATTTCTGCTCGATGTGCGGCCCGCATTTCTGCTCGATGAAAATCACGCAGGATGTGCGCGAGTACGCGGCGCAGCAGGGCGTCGCCGAGAAAGAGGCGCTCGAGCGCGGGATGCAGGACAAGGCGAAACAGTTCGTCGAAGAGGGCGCGGAAATCTACAGAAAACTGTAGATTCCGCGCCTGGGCGCCGGTGGACGAACAGAGGGGAACCCAAGGTTTCCCTATCGGGACTCACTACTGTTCGCCTGCGGTACACGAACAGAGGGAAACCCAAGGTTTCCCTCGCTGCGCTCGGGCTCGCCGGTGGACGAACAGAGGGAAACCCAAGGTTTCCCTCCGTAACCTCCCATCCTTCGGCTATCTACCGATAACGGTGGGTCGATTTGGAGGCACATGAGGCACATGAGGCACATGAGACACGTGGCTATTGCTGGATTGCTGGGGTTGGCCGTGTGCGCTTCGGCTCACGCGCAGGACGCGCGTCGCCCGGCCACGGATGCGTTATTCGGCGGCATCGTGCAGGAAAGGGATGTTGCGCTCGTTTTCGATTACCTGCGCGAAGCCCTGAGCGCTGCGGCCGATGGGCGCGAGATCTCGCCGCCGGAGGAGCTCACCCAGCGCGCGGAAGCGATCAGTGCCGAGGTGAAGCGCCGCGGCGCCGACGCGGCGCGCGCATTGATCGACGCGGTCGAGGAGTCCATGCGCGAAGGCATGCGCGAGCCGCGCAGGCCCCTGTCCAGCAGTCCCTACCAGCGCATCTGAAAGCTCGCAGGCCGGGTGCGGCGCGACCCGACGCGCCTCCGGTGGGCTTCTTCGCTGCGGCGGGCCGTGTAACGTTTGGTTACATGCTGCCGGGTGCGACCTCCGCCCCGGGCTGTAGAATCCGCACATTTCCCTGAAGGCTGTCTCCCGGCTCCCGGATGAACCGTCCCTCCGTCTACGTCATCGGGTTCGTGCTGCTGCTCGCCGCGGCGGGGGGCTACGTCTGGTGGAAAGATCCTTTTGCTACTCCGCAGTCGTATCGGCTCGCCAAAATCGAGCGCGGCACGATCACCGCCGCGGTTGCGGCGACCGGTACGCTCAACCCGGTGGTTTCGGTGCAGGTGGGCTCGCAGGTTTCGGGACAGATCCAGGAGCTTTACGCGGATTTCAATTCGCCGGTGAAAAAAGGGCAGTTGATCGCGCGCATCGATCCGCAGTCCTTCTCGCTGAGAGTGAATCAGGCGATGGCCGACGTCGAAGCCGCGCGCGCGGGCGCGCTCACTCAGCGCTCGAACGTCGCCGCGCTGCAGGCCCAGGTGGCGCGCGCCCGGGTGCTCCTGGGCGAGGCGGAGCGCGAATACAACCGCAACCAGATGCTGTTCGAAAAGAACTTCGTGTCGGCCTCGGTGCGCGACAAGGCGCTCGCGACGCTGGAAGCCGCCCGCGAGCAGCTGAAGGCCGAGCAGGCGCAGGTGGCGGTCGGACAGGCGCAGGTGCGCAATGCGGACGCGGTGGTCAAGCAGCGCGAGTCTCAGCTTTCGCAGGCGCGCGTAGACCTCGAGCGCACCCAGATACGCGCACCCGTGGACGGCACCGTGGTGAAGAAGTCGGTCGAGCCGGGCCAGACCGTCGCAGCAAGCCTGCAGGCGCCCGAGCTTTTCGTGATTGCCCAGGACCTGCGGCAGATGCAGGTGGACACGTCCATCGACGAATCCGAAGTCGGGCGCATGCGCGTGGGCCAGGACGCGACTTTCACGGTCGACTCCTTCCCCGGTCGAACCTTTCGCGGGACCGTCGCGCAGGTGCGAAAAGCCGCGCAGGTGGTGCAGAACGTCGTCACCTACGTCGCGGTCGTACGAACCTCCAATCCCGATCTCAACCTCTTTCCGGGCATGACTGCGAACGTGCGCGTGGTGATCGAGACACGCGAGAATGTGCTGAAGGTCCCCAACGCGGCGCTGCGTTACCGGCCGGCGGGCGCCGGCGACCTCGTCCCCGCGGCGAGCGTCGACGGCGGCACGCCGGTAGCGGGTGACGAGAAAGCCAAAGGCAAGGGCAAAGGAAAAGGGCAGGGTGCCATCGAGCGGCTCACCAAGGCGCTCGACCTTACGCCCGAGCAGCGCGTGAAAGTAGAGGCGATCATGAGCGAGACGCGCGAGCGGATCGGCGCGCTCACGACCGAGAATCAGGCCGATCGCCGGCGCCAGGCCGATCGCCTGCGCAGCGAAAGCCGCGTGCGTATCGCCGAGGTGTTGACCCCGGATCAGCGTACGCGCTACGAGGCCATGGCGCCGAGCGGCCGCCGCGCCGGGCGGCCGGCCATCGGCCGGGTATGGGTACCCGGCGTGGACGGCAAACCCACGGCGGTCACGGTGCGGCTGGGGCTGACCGACGGTTCGGCGACCGAAGTCGTAGCGGGCGATCTTCAGGAAGGCACCCAGGTGATCGTCGGGCTCGCAACGGAAGGCGCGGCGATAGGCCGCGCGGGGTCGAAAGGCCCGCGCTTCGGTTTTTGAGCGGCGCGAAAGACTCATGAGTCGAGAGCGCGTGGAGCCCCTGATCGCCGTGCGCGACCTGGCCAAGGTGTACCGGATGGAGGGGTACGCCGTGACTGCGCTCAGCAAGGTCTCCATGGAAATCCGCACCGGGGAATTCGTGGCCGTGATGGGGCCTTCGGGGTCCGGAAAGTCGACATTCATGAATCTGCTCGGCTGTCTCGACCGGCCGAGCGGCGGCGAGTACTGGCTCGCAGGCGAGAAAGTCTCGCAGCTCTCGGCCGACGCGCTGGCCGCTATCCGCAATCGCCGCATCGGTTTCGTCTTCCAGAGCTTCAACCTGCTGCCGCGCACTTCCGCCCTTGAGAACGTCGAGCTTCCCCTGCTCTACAGCCACGTGTCCGCGGTCGAGCGGCACAGGCGGGCGCTCGCGCGCCTCCAGGAAGTCGGGCTCGCGGAGCGCGCGGAGCATCATCCCGCGCAGCTTTCGGGCGGGCAGCAGCAGCGAGTCGCGATCGCGCGGGCGCTGGTGAACGATCCCGTGCTGATACTCGCCGACGAGCCGACCGGCGCGCTCGATACGCGAACGAGCTTCGAGGTAATGGGGCTTCTGCAGGACCTGAACCGCCGCGGCCTGACGGTCGTTCTCGTTACGCACGAGCACGACATCGCGGATTTCGCCTCGCGCGTCATCTCGTTCCGCGACGGACACATCGTGGACGACCGGCGGGCGCAGCCCGTCGACGCGCTGCGCAAGCTCCGCGAGCTGGAGCCTTACGCGGACGAGACCGTCGCGGAGGCGCTATGAGCTGGCTCGCCGGCATCCGCATCGCCTTGCGCGCGCTGCGCGTGAACAAGATGCGCAGCCTTCTCACCATGCTCGGCATCATCATCGGCGTGGGCGCCGTCATCACGATGATCGCGATCGGCGCGGGCGCGCAGCAGCAGGTCGAAGAGCAGATCAAGGCGCTCGGCACTAACCTGATCGTCGTTCTTCCCGGGTCGGTCACGGCCGGTGGGGTGCGCATGGGCGCCGGGTCGCGCCCGACGTTGAACGAAGACGACGCTTACGCGCTGCAGCGCGAGCTTCCCGACGTGCAGGCCGCCTCGCCGGCCGTGCGCGGGACCGGGCAGGTGGTCTTCGGCGGCAACAACTGGGCAACCGCTTTCCACGGCGTCTCGCCGGAGTACTTCGAAGTGCGCAACTGGGTGGTCGCATCGGGAAGGCCTTTCGATGCGGCCGATCTCAAAGGCGCCGCCAAGGTCGTGCTCCTCGGCGAGACGGTCGCGCGGAACCTCTTCGGCGACAGCGACCCGATCGGGCAGGTCGTGCGCGTTCGCAAGGTGCCGATGGAGGTGATCGGCGTCCTCGAGGCGAAAGGCCAAAGCCTCTCTGGCGCCGACCAGGACGATACGATTCTCATGCCGATCACGACGGCGCGCAATCGCGTCCTCGGCGGCAATGCAGCCAAGCTGCGCTCGGCGGGTTCGATCTCGGTGAAGATCCGCGACGGCGCGAACATGAAGGACGCGGAAGCCGAGATGCGGACGCTCCTTCGCCAGCGTCACCGCATGCAGCCCGGGCAGGACGACGACTTCACGATACGGAACCTCGCCGAAGTGCTCGGCGCGCGCGAGGAATCGACCCGCGTCATGACGCTGCTCCTGGCAGCGGTCGCGTCGGTATCGCTGCTCGTGGGCGGCATCGGCATCATGAACATCATGCTGGTCTCGGTCACCGAGCGGACTCGCGAGATCGGGCTGCGCATGGCGGTGGGCGCGCGCGCGAAAGACATCCTTTCGCAGTTCCTCGTCGAAGCCGTGACCCTCGCTCTCGCCGGGGGGTTTTGCGGCATCCTGCTGGGTGTGGGAGGCTCTTTCGCGATCGGCCACTTTGCCGGCTGGCGTACCGAGCTCGACTTGAATGCGGTGGTGCTGGCCGTCGGGTTCGCGGCCGGCGTCGGCGTCTTCTTCGGCTTCTATCCCGCTCGCAAAGCGTCGCGGCTGTTGCCGATTGAAGCGCTGCGGTACGAGTGATGCGTGACTGGTGACGAGTGACTGGTGACGAGTGACTGGTGACGAGTGACGGTGACTGGTGACTGGTGACTGGTGACTGGTGACGAGTGACTGGTGACGAGTGATTGGTGACTGGTAAAAGCACCCGTCACTCGTCACCAGTCACCCGTCACCGCGTTTAGCTCGCTAGAATAGCCCGATTCATGGACCCCTTGCTGCTGCTCAAGGCGCTGATACTCGGCGTCGTCGAAGGCCTCACCGAATTCCTCCCGATCTCGAGCACCGGCCATCTCATCATCGCGAGCCAGCTCCTCGATTTCCACGACGATAAAGGCAAAGTTTTCGAGCTTGTGATACAGACCGGCGCGATGCTCGCCATCGTGTGGGAATATCGCGCGCGATTCGGCCACGCGCTGGCGGGTCTGAAGTGCGATCCGGCGGCGCAGCGTTTCGTGTTCAATCTCGCCGTCGCGCTCATGCCCGCGGCCGTCCTCGGCCTTGCGTTCGGCGGTCTCATCAAAGCGCACCTTTTCCATGCCGTGCCGGTCGCGATCGCATTCATCGCAGGCGGGGTGGTCATACTCGTGGTGGAGCGGCGCTCGCGCCGCGTGCGCGTGGAGACTGTCGACGACATGACGTGGACCGACGCGCTGAAAGTCGGTTTCGCTCAGGCTTTCGCGCTCATTCCCGGCACTTCGCGCTCGGGCGCGACGATCATCGGCGGCATGCTGTTCGGCCTCTCGCGGCGGGCGGCGACGGAGTTCTCTTTCTTTCTCGCAGTGCCGACCCTCGTGCTCGCGGGTGCGTACGATCTGTACAGGCACCGCCACCTCATGAGCGTGCACGACGTCCCGGTGTTCGGCGTTGGGTTGATCGCGGCGTTTTTCTCGGCTTTCTTGTGTGTGCGCTGGCTGATCCGCTACATCGCCACTCACGATTTCACGATCTTCGCGTGGTATCGCATCGCTTTCGGCGCGATCGTGCTCGTGACCGCGTATACGGGCGTCATCGTCTGGGCGGAATAAAGAGCTACGCCGCTCCTTCGCTGCGCTCGTATAGGGGCTGATGTTCTCTCTCCAGCGCTACCGCGATCTGTTCGCCGTTCCCGATCTGCGAACGACGGTCCTGTCGTCGATCGCCGGGCGCATGCCGATCGGACTCGCCGGACTCGCGATCCTGCTTTTCGTGCAAGGCCGTTCGGACTCTTTCGTGCTCGCCGGCACTGCGAGCGCGCTCTATGTTCTCGGCCTCGGTCTCGTCGCGCCCTTGCTCGGCCGTCTCATCGACCGCCTGGGTCCGCGGCCCGTGCTCTCGACGTGCGCCGTGCTCTATCCGGGCGCACTCATCGCGCTGTCGGCGCTCGTCCTCTCGTCGGCGCACCCGGCATGGATCTGCGCATCGGCAATGCTCGCCGGCGCAACGCTGCCGCCGATCAGCGCCTGCATCCGCGCGCTCTACCCACGGCTCGTTACGGACCCGGCGATACTGCCCACGGCCTACTCGGTCGACTCGGCTCTCGTCGAGGCCGTATTCATACTCGGACCCGCGCTCGTCGCGGCGTGCGTCGCTGCCGGACACCCCGAGGCCGCGGTGCTGCTCGCCGCGCTATCGGCCGCTTTTGGCACCACGTTTTTCCTGCGTGCGCCTCCGGTGAAGAGCTGGGTAGCGGCGGCGCCGCGGGTGAGTCGCGACCGCGCGGGAGTGATGCGTTATCCGAAGCTGCGCGTGGTGTTCGGCGTCACCGTGCTCTACGCGTTCGCTTTCGGGCTTTTCGAAGTCGCGGTCACCGCACACGCAGCGCGGCAGGGCGCGCCCGCGATCGCCGGGATTGCGCTTGCTATGGCAAGCGTCGGAAGCGGTGCCGGCGCTTTTTTCTATGGCGCGCGGCACTGGCGTGCGCCGCTGCATCGACAACTCGTCGCCGCGCTCGCGCTCATGGCCACCGGCATGGCGCTGCTGGTGCCGATAGACGGGCTCGCGCTCTATGCTCTCGCGTGCACCGCCGCGGGCGTGCCGATGGCGACGGTGATCGCCACGCAATCGCTGCTGATTTCGAAATGCTCGCCGCGCGAGCGCCTGGCCGAAAGCTTCACCTGGAGCACGACGTGCCTGCTGGTCGGGATCAGCGCGGGGATCGCTGCGGGCGGAGCGCTCGCGGAGGTGACGGCAGCGTGGTGGCTGCTCGTGACGGCGGCCGCGTCGACTGCGCTTGCGGCAGTCGTGGCTGCGGCGTGCCTGAAAGAGTGATAGGGCTACCGCAAGAAGTGA
>CAZULX010000203.1:0-4605 GCA_964621335.1 uncultured Streptomycetaceae bacterium | reverse complement strand
GGCGCCTGCCACCGCGTTGACGACCGAGAACGGCGCGATCGGCAGCAGCCGCACGACCGCGATCGCCATCGTGCCTTTCTTCGCGAGCCTGCGCGTGATGCGATTCAGCCTCGAACCGGCGAGCCGCCGCACCGCGTGGCGCCCGATGCGCCTGCCGATCCAGTACGTCACCGCCGCGCTCAGGAGCGATCCGCTCATCGCGTAGACTCCGCCGACCAGCGGGCCGAAGACGATGCCGGTCGCAGCGATCAGCGCGGTCACCGGGATGACGAGGAGCCCCGCGAGGACGTAGGCCGCCATGACGGCGAGCGGTGCGGTGGGAGACTCGTCGAGCGATCTCGCCATGTCGACCAGCGCGGTGAGCGAAATGAATTCGCGCAGCGGCGTCCAGCGCCACACCGCGGCGAGGGCGGCGAGCACGAGCAGGACGGTCGACACGCGCCACACACGGCTGACGACCGGTTTGCGCGTGGTTTCGGGAACGAACTCGGCGACGAGCTCCTCGGGATCCATCGGCCGCTCCGGATCGACGACCGCGCTCGCCGGAACCAGCGCATCGATTTCCGGAGAGACTTCCGGGTTGATCGGCTCGAGCGTGCGCCCGGGGCGCCTAAGTGCGTCGATCGCCTCGATAAGGCTCCCTCCCTGCCGGGCAATTTCAGCGCCCACTGTCTGCGGCTCGGTGCCGAGGTGCTCGGCGAGGAGGCGGTTGCGCAGACCGGCGATGGCCGCGCGTATGCGTTCGTCTCCGCGCGCTTCGATCGCGAGATTGCACTCGGTGTCGAATCCCATGGAGCGGTTGCTGAAATTCGCCGAGCCGACGCTGCAAAGCTCGTCGTCGACCACGAGGACTTTGCTGTGGACGTTCAGAAGGTGGGGCGCCTGAAGCCCGGGAACTTCGGGGTAATAGAGCCGATAGCGGCCGCTCGCATCGGCTTGCTGCAAATGCTTGTGCAGGCGTGCGCGCAGCACCCCCATCGTGCGCTCTTCGAGCCAGCCTTCTTCGGTGCGGCGCGAGACGACGACGATGTCGGGACCGTGAGGGCCGCGCAGCCGATCGGCGAGCGCGGCGCCGACGACGCTCGAGCTGAAATACTGGTTTTCGAGATACATCGAGCGCCGGGCGGACGCGATTGCGTCGACATACAGATGGCGAATCTCGCTGACCGGCCGGCCCGTGATATACCCGGGATCGGTTCGCGAGATCGCGGTATCGACGTCGATGATGTCGGGCGTGACGCTCTGCGGCCACGGATCGTTGGGTGCGGCATCGTCGATCCCGCGCGCCGGAAGCTTGGACACGCGGTCCCAGCGGTCGCGGCACAACTCCCCGAGAGCGCGCGCGGCCGCGCCGTCGACCATCACCTGCACGTCGTGATACGGCCGGTACGGCTTTCCGTCGGGATCGCAACGTTCGGGCTTGTCGTACGCGTGTTCGGGCGTATCCCATCGGGAATGCGTGAGGTCGAGCCCGCCGACGAATGCGACGGCGTCGTCCACCACGACCACTTTCTGGTGGTGCGAGCCGCCCGTGGGGTGCTGGTCGTCGAGACGAAACGAAAGGCGGCGGTGCGTGCGCCAGTCGAGCTTGTACATCGGCAGCCATTCGCGATCGAGCGCGAAGACCATCGCGAAATCCCACGACAGCACGTACATGCGCAGCCCGCGCCGGCGTTTCACCACCTCGTTCAGGAAATCGCCGAGCTCTTCGGGCAGCCCGTCCTTCGCGCCCTCCGGCACGAGACGGATGCGGCTGTCGATGTCCCAGCCGAGGATGAAAACGCTGCGTCGCGCGTTGGCGATCGCTTCGCGCACCGCGGTGAAGTACGCGGCGCCGTCCACCAGAAAGGCGAGCCGGTTCGCGCGCTCGATGCGCCAGCAGTTGCGGCCGGGAACGAGCATGCCGGGAAGCGTTGCGGTGTCGGGAAGCGTCTGATCCATCGGTCTCTATTATTTGACGGGCCAGTGCGCGCGCAGCGGGCCTCGCGGGGCTTTTGGCAAAACATGTGCCCGGCGGCACAAATGGGACAAGATAGCCCCTACCCCTCCCCAACGCCGGGGAGGGGAGTAACCGTCGCTCGTTCTACGGTCGGTTGATCAACTTTGGACACGAAACGGTCTGTCGTGGTCCAGGCAGGGCAGCATGCCCCGCACTTTCGCGACTCGTGCCGGATCGACTTCCGCGTAGACGATCCCCGGCTCCTCGCCGCCGTCCGCGAGCACTTCGCCCCAGGGATCGACGACCAGCGAGTGCCCGTAGGTGGTGCGGTTGCCGGGGTGCTCGCCGCACATCGCCGGCGCGAAGACGAAGCACGCGTTCTCGATCGCGCGCGCCTTCAGCAGCGTGTGCCAGTGCACTTTGCCGGTCGCGCGCTGAAACGAGGACGGCACCGTCAGGTACTGTGCGCCGGCCCTGGCGAGCGCGCGGTAGAGCTGCGGGAAGCGGAGGTCATAACAGACGGTGAGGCCGAACTTGCCCCACGGCGTATCGGCGACCACGGCACGCTCCCCCGGACAGTAGGCGGAGGACTCGCGGATCACTTTGCCGTCGGGAAGCGTCACATCGAACATGTGGATCTTGTCGTAGCTCGCGGCGATACCGCCATCGGCCGAGATCAGGTACGAGCGGTTGGCGATGCGATCGCTCCCGGTCTTGAGCGTGAGCGAGCCTGCGAGCAGCCACACGCCCCGCCCGCGCGCGAGCGCCTGCAACTCCGGGAGGGCGGGATTGCCTTCGGCGTCGAGCGCGCGCTCGCGCATGACGCGTCCGCTGCCGTCCATCATGAGCGCGTACTCCGGCGTCATCACGAGCTGCGCGCCTTTGCCCGCGGCTTCGCCCGTCATGCTCTTCATGCTCTCCAGATTCGCGGCGAGGTCGCTGCCGGTCTGCATTTGCAGCAGGGCGACGCGGAATGTGTCTGTCATGCGGTGCGCGGCAATCCCGGGAATCGCCGGCTTCTCGCGTGCAACCGGATTGCTTCGTCGTCGGGCGCCTCGCAATGACACCCGATCACGGTGACTAAACCATCTCGGCGTTGGTGCGTGGCGCGAAGGTGCCGGAGGCGATGTCTTTGGGCGCTTCGGCGTTCGGGAAGTTGAACTCGAGCACCGTGCCGACCGGATCGCGCAGGAAAATCTGGTAACCCGCTTCGGGCACGTTCTGCTCTTCGAAGGTGATGCCGAGCTTGCGCACGTGATCCCGGAATTCGGTGGCGCCTTTCATGCGGAAAGCCATGTGATCGACGCTGCCGTTGTGCTTCTCGGCGAGGAAGCCTTCGGGCACGCGCGCACCGACGTGGATGATCGGCTCGTCGCCGTCGTACAGCCACAGGCCGTCGTTCTTGAAATCGGGCCGGTAGCCGGCCTTCAGCCCGGCGACTTCGGCGTAGAACTTCTCGATTTTCGGCAGATCGGCTTTGGTGCAGCGGATGTTGAGGTGCAGCAGGCCTTCGAATTTCATACGGACTCCCTGTCTGTCAAACGTCCTGGGGGGTGGCGCTCGCCGAGCTGTGCCCGGCGATCGCGCGCACCGGCTTGTCACCCCGAATGTTACGCCCGGTCGGCGTCCACGTGCAGATCGGCGCGCCTTCGGCCCACACGGTCCGGTAAACGCCGGGGACGAAGAACTCCACGAACACCATGTCTTCCCCGCCGTCGCTCCGCAGGTAATGGCGCTCGCGGTCGTCGTAATGAATGAGATCGCCTTTGCGGAGCGCGATCGGTTTTCCGTTGGCGTATGCCGTTCCACGGCCTTCGAGCACGTACATGAAGTGCTCGGCGCCTTCGTGGTGGTGGTTCGAGGCTTCGGTGCCGGGCGGATAGATGATCATCTCGCCTTTGATGGCGTTGGTGCCGAAGAGCTTCGGCGTCGCGATGTAAATGCGTTTCCTCGCATCGTGCTCCGAATCGAGCACCGGCTCGCGCGTCCAGTCGACGACGCGGAACTGCGGCGGCGCGGCCGGCATGCCGGCGTCGAAGCGCGCGGCGTTCCGAACCTGGCCGAAAAGGAACACCGTGCCGGCGCGCGTGGTGAGCGTCCCCCGGAACTCGGAAGGCAGGAATACGATGTGCGTCGCGCCGAGCGCGACTTTGGCCGGTCCGTGCACGAGCTGCGCCTCGCCTTCGAGCATCTGGAACCAGGCGAGGTCGCCCGCGGCGACCTGCAGCTCGATCGCTGCGGCTGCGGCGAGCTTCACGCGGTCGAGCAGGATTTTGGTTCCGGGAACGCGCGCCGGGGTCATCAGGCGCTGCCGCTCGACGCCCGGCATGAGGACTTCCGCCCAGACGCTGCTTTCGTTGAACTTGACCGCCAAATCGGGCTCCTCGGGTTCGTCCGGAGAATACTCTAGGTGCTGGGGTCATCGCAAAGACGACGGCTGCGCACGGCGCACAAATATAGGGTGCGTCGGTGGCGCACCGCGGACGGTGCATTACCAATGCACCCTACGTTTCGGGTCGGGCATCGGAGCGAGCTCGCGCGAGCCGAAGGAAAGGAGGTTACGGAGGGAAACCATGGGTTTCCCTCTGTTCGTTTACCGGCCGCAGGCTGCCGAAGGCAGCCCGAACGGAGTGAGGTGCGCGTCAGCGCACCGGCACTCCGCCCCA
>CAZULX010000202.1:0-2905 GCA_964621335.1 uncultured Streptomycetaceae bacterium | reverse complement strand
AGCGCCTATCTCATCAACTCCGCGCGCGGGCCGCTCGTCGACGAGGAAGCGCTGGTGCGCGCTCTCGAGGAACGCCGCATCGCAGGCGCCGGGCTCGACGTCTTCGAGCACGAGCCGCGCCCGCATCCCCGGCTCCTCGAGATGTCCAACGTGGTCATGACGCCGCACGTGGGCAGCGCGGTCGGCGAGCTGCGGGCGGCCATGGCGAACGTCGTCGTCGACAACATCCTCGCGGTGACCGAAGGCCGGCAGCCGCCGAATTGCTGGAACAGAGAAATCTATGACCGATAAAGCGAAAGTGGTGCTGACCGATTACGTCTGGGAATCTCTGGACGTCGAGAAGAAAACGCTTGCCGGGCTGGCCGAGCTCGTCCCGCTCCAGACCAAGAAGCCCGACGAGTTCATTGCGGAGGCCGCCGATTGCGATGCGCTCCTCAATACCTACGCCGGTCCGATCACGGCGGACGTGATGGCGCGCATGCCCAGGTGCAGGATCATCGCGCGCTACGGCATCGGCGTCGACACGATAGACCTCGACGCGGCGACCGCCGCAGGCATCATCGTCACCAACAATCCGACGTACTGCATCGAGGAAGTCGCCGAGCACACGATGGCGCTGCTCCTCGCCTGCGCGCGCAAAGTCGTGTTCTACGACCGTCTGGTGCGCAGCGGCCGCTGGGAAGTGCCGCCCGGGAAACCGCTGTTCAGGCTCGCGGGCGCAACGCTCGGGCTCGTCGGGTTCGGCAACATCGCGCGCCAGGTCGCCGTGCGCGCCGCCGCGTTCGGCATGAACGTCCTCTACAGCGATCCCTACGTGAAAGACGGTGAGTTCGATGCGCCGGGAAAGGCAGCCGACCTCGACACCGTGCTTCGCGATTCCGATTTCGTTTCGATACATCCGCCGCTCATGCCGCAGACTCGCGGGATGATCAACGATGACGCGCTCGGCAAGATGAAGAAAAGCGCGTGGCTCGTGAACTGCGCTCGCGGGCCGATCGTGGACACCGAAGCGCTGGTGCGCGCGCTGGATGCGGGCAGGATCGCCGGCGCCGCGCTCGACACGACCGATCCCGAGCCGCTGCCGAATCCGCACCCGCTGCGCGAGCGCGACAACGTGATCGTGAATCCCCACGTCGCGTGGTACAGCGAGACGGCGATGGTCGGTCTGCAGGCCGGCGCGCCGGGCGAAGTGCGGCGCGTGCTCACCGGGCAATGGCCGGTCAACGTCGTCAACCGCGCGGTCAAAGGCAAGAGCCGCGCAGGACTCTGAAAGGGAAATCGCATGAAACTCTGTCGCTATGGCAATCCCGGGCAGGAAAAGCCGGGCCTGATCGATGCGGCCGGCAAGCTCCGCGATCTGTCGAAAGTCGTAAAAGACATCGATCCCGATGCGCTCTCACCCGAGTCGCTGAAGAAGATCGCCGCCACCAAGTCGGATTCGCTGCCGCTGGTCGAAGGCAATCCCCGCATGGGCGTGCCGGTCAACGGCATCTCCAAATACGTCGCGATCGGCCTCAACTATTCCGACCATGCCAAAGAAGCCAACATGGCGGTGCCCACCGAGCCGATCATTTTCATGAAGGCGCTCTCGTCGATCTGCGGCCCGAACGACGACACGATACAACCCAGGAATTCCACTAGGCTCGACTGGGAAGTCGAGTTGACGATCGTGATCGGACGCAAGGCCCAGTACGTGTCCGAGGAGAGCGCACTCGATTACGTGGCGGGATACTGCCTCGCAAACGACGTCTCCGAGCGGGCGTTCCAGCTCCAGTCTTCGCAGTGGGACAAAGGCAAGGGTTGCGACACCTTCGGTCCGCTCGGTCCGTGGCTCGTCACGGGCGACGAAGTCGGCGACCCGCAGGATCTCGACATGTGGCTCGACGTGAACGGCAAGCGCATGCAAAGCGGCAACACGCGCACCATGATCTTCGGCGTGAAAAAGATCGTGTCCTACTGCAGCCACTACATGACGCTGCTGCCGGGAGACATGATCTGCACCGGCACCCCGCCGGGCGTCGGCATGGGCAAGAAGCCCGAGCCGGTGTGGCTCAAGCCCGGCGACATCGTGACCCTCGGGATCGCGAAGCTCGGCGAGCAACGGCAGCGCGTCGTCGCGTATCGCGGCTGACGCCCTACTCGCGCGGACGTCATCGTGGCGAAAGCCACGATCCATTTTGATCTTGAAGATGGCTTCCGGCTCGCGCCCGCCATCGCGGGCGGGCCCGGAATGACGATTATCCAGCGTCGTGGGAGGAGAACGCGATCACGCAGTGTCTGCCTGAGCGGTTGCTCCACGCGTGGTTGGTGCCGCGCTGCACCACCGTGTCTCCCGCTTTCAGCTCGACCTCTTCGGTATCGAGCACGAGGGTGATCTCGCCTTCGATCACGAGGCAGAAATCGAGGGTGCGCGTTTTCTGCATGTAAGGATGCGGCGCTGCGCGTGACCATGTCGATGCGCCCGGCGAGCCCATCGCATCGAAGTGCGCCTGCACTTCTTTCCGCCCCACCTTGCCGGCCCACGAAGCGTCGGGCGGGAAAGTAACGACGCGGCAGACCGAGCCTTGCGGCGGCGGCTCCAGCGTATGCGGCAGGTGCAGCGATTCGTGCAGATTCTTCAGGCGCACCGGCGTCGCATCGCTCACCCACATCCGCGCCGATACGAAGCCGGGACGCGCCGGATCGGTGCGAACGTCGGGTGTCGGCCCGTCGGCGATCGCCCGCGATCTGTCGTTCTCGTCCACGACGACGACGCGGCGCAATCCTTTCTCGCCGCTCATGTGCCCGCTTCCTCGTCGAAGCGGCCGGCCATCATCACGAAAGCCATCCGGCTGCCTTGGGCCGTTTCGGACCACGCGTGCCAGCTTCCGACCTGGATGCACACGTCCCCCGGCTCGAGCAAGTG
>CAZULX010000201.1:0-3070 GCA_964621335.1 uncultured Streptomycetaceae bacterium | reverse complement strand
CACCAGGCGGAGACCGCGTTCAAGGCTTTCGGGCGCGCGCTGCGCATGGCCGTCGAGCTCGATCCGCGCGTGGGCGGCGTCCCTTCGACCAAAGGCAGTCTGTAGGCCTTTCCCTTGATTTCGCACATGGAGCGGCTCGAGGCATGACCGATATCGCCGTCGTCGATTACGGCATGGGCAACCTGCGCTCGGTCGCGAAAGCGCTGGAGCACGTTGCGCCGCGCGCGAGCGTCCGGGTGACGAGCGATGCGAGCGTCGTGCGCGCCGCCGGGCGCGTGGTGTTCCCCGGGCAGGGCGCCATGCGCGACTGCATGCGCGAGATGGATGCGCGCGGATTGCGCGGCGCGATACTCGAGACGGCGCGGGGGAAGCCTTTTCTCGGGATCTGCATCGGGCTGCAGATGCTGTTCGAACACAGCGAGGAAGGCGATACCCCCGGGCTCGGGCTTTTCCCCGGGAGAGTGCACCGCTTTCCGGCCGCCGGGATGGTCGACGCGGCTGGAAACAAGCTCAAGGTGCCGCACATGGGTTGGAACGAGGTCCACCAGAGCGGAGCGCATCCGCTGTGGGAGGGCATACCGGACGCGACCCGCTTCTACTTCGTGCACAGTTACTTCGCGGAGCCCGCGAGCCCCGAATACATCGCGGGCTACAGCCTGTATCCGTTTCCTTTCACGTGCGCGGCCGCACGCGAAAATGTTTTCGCCGTGCAGTTCCACCCCGAAAAAAGCCAGGACGCGGGGTTGCGGCTGCTCGCGAATTTCGCACAATGGGTTCCTCGATCGTTCCGGAATCCCGTCGCAACCAGCGGAGACCTGCAGTTCTCGCCATCATGCTGATCATTCCCGCCATAGACCTGAAAGACGGAAAATGTGTGCGCCTGAAGCAGGGCGCGATGGAAGACGCGACGGTCTTCTCCGATGACCCGACCGCCACCGCGCGACACTGGCTCGCGCTCGGCGCGCGCCGCCTGCACGTCATCGACTTGAACGGCGCGGCCGCGGGCAAGCCGAGAAACGAGGCGGCTATCCGGGCGATCGCGGCTGCGGTCGGCGACAAGCTCCCGATCCAGCTGGGGGGCGGCATTCGCGACCTCGACACGATAGAGCGCTATCTCGACCACGGCGTGTCGTACGTGATCATAGGCACCGCTGCGGTGAAAACGCCGGGCTTCCTTCATGACGCGTGCACGGCCTTCGCGGGGCACGTGATGGTCGCGCTCGACGCGAAGGACGGCAAAGTCGCCGTCGACGGGTGGTCGAAAATGACCGGCCACGACGTCGTCGACCTGGCGAAGAAATTCGAGGATTACGGCGTGGAGGCGGTGATCTACACCGACATCGGGCGCGACGGCATGTTGACGGGAGTCAACATCGATGCGACGGTCGCTCTCGCGAGGCACCTGACGGTGCCGGTGATCGCGAGCGGCGGGCTCACCAACCTCGAAGACATCAAGGCGCTGTGCGCCGTGGAGGCCGAAGGCATCAGCGGCGCCATCACCGGCCGCGCGGTGTATCAGGGCACGCTCGACTTCAAGGAAGCGCAGAAAATCGCTGATCAGCTGTCGGGGAAGAAGGCCGAGGCGTGAGCCTCGCGAAACGCGTCATCCCCTGCCTCGACGTCAGCGCGGGGCGCGTCGTCAAAGGCGTGAACTTCGTCGGCTTGCGCGACGCGGGCGACCCGGTGGAGATCGCCAAGCGCTACGACGGGGAGGGCGCGGACGAGCTCACTTTCCTCGACATCACCGCGAGCAGCGACGAGCGCGATCTCATCCTCCACATCGTCGAGGCCGTCGCCGCGCAGGTTTTCATTCCGCTCACGGTGGGCGGCGGCGTGCGCAGCGTGGAAGACGTCAGGCGGCTCCTCAACGCCGGGGCCGACAAGGTGAGCATCAACACCGCCGCGGTCCAGAGCCCTCAGCTCGTCAAGGACGCCGCCGACCGCTACGGCGCGCAGTGCATCGTGGTCGCCGTGGATGCGAAGCGCGTTGCGGAGTCCTCGCCGCTCTCCTGGGAGGTGTTTACCCACGGCGGCAGGCGGGCGAGCGGCCTCGACGCCATGGAGTGGGGCCGCAGAATGGAGTCGCTCGGCGCGGGCGAGATCCTGTTGACGAGCATGGACCGCGACGGCACGCGCCAGGGTTTCGACCTCGAGCTGACGAGCGCCTTCTCGGTGGCGCTTTCGATCCCCATCGTCGCGAGCGGCGGCGTGGGCAATCTCCAGCACCTCGCCGACGGCGTGTTGAAAGGGCACGCGGACGCGGTGCTCGCCGCGAGCATCTTCCATTACGGCGAATACACCGTGCGCCAGGCAAAGCAGGAGATGGCGAGGCAGGGGATAGAGGTCAGGATCTGAAATCCTCGATCCTGTATCCTGAAAACCATGGATTGGCTCGATAAAGTGAAATGGGCGGAGAATGGACTCGTCCCCGCGATCGCGCAGGACGCCGCGTCGCGCCGCGTGCTCACTCTCGCGTGGATGAACCGCGAAGCGCTCGCGCGCACGGTCGAGACCGGTGAAGCGCACTACTGGTCGCGCTCGCGCGCCAGGCTCTGGCGCAAAGGCGAGGAATCGGGACACGTGCAGAAAGTGAAGTCGCTGCGTCTCGATTGCGACGAGGACGTGGTGCTGCTCGAAGTGGAGCAGCAGGGCGGCATCGCCTGCCACACCGGACGCGAGAGCTGTTTTTTCCAGCGCCTGGAAGACGGACGGTGGGTGAGCGCCGATCCCGTCATCAAGGACCCGCGCGAGATCTATCGATCATGACGCACACCGACATACTCGATCGCCTGGGGGAAGTCATCGCCAAGCGGCTGCGGGCCGACCCCGGCGCCTCGTACGTGGCGAGCCTCGCCGCGAAAGGCCACGACGCCATACTCAAGAAGGTCGCAGAGGAGGCGGCCGAGACGCTCCTCGCAGCGAAGGACGGTGATAAACTGCATCTCATACGCGAAACCGCAGATCTCTGGTTTCATTGCATGGTCCTGCTGGCCTGGCACGGCGCGCGTCCGGACGAAGTGCTCGCGGAGCTCGCGCGCCGCGAAGGCACTTCCGGCATCGAGGAAAAATC
>CAZULX010000200.1:0-2924 GCA_964621335.1 uncultured Streptomycetaceae bacterium | reverse complement strand
TCACGAGCGCGCCGTCGGTTTTCTGGAAAGTCTCGGGCGGCCACTCCACGAACTGGCCGAATCGCACGAGATACGCGGCCTTGACGCGGCTCTTGTCGTAGCTCGCGACGGTCTGCGCCGCGTACACGTTCGCCCACGGCGCGAGCAGCACGCCGGCTGCCAGCGCGAGCACGAGCATCACTCCCGGCAGACGGAAGCGTCGCCGCATCGGCGCGTCTCTATTTGCGAACGAGGACATTGAGGAAAATACTACGTCGAATCTCGCTGCGCCCAACGAAGGCGCCGAACTCGGAAGGAGACGTCCTCGTGAAGCACGCGGCAGCGCTTCATACCGCCACGCCGCGGTTGATCGCGAGCCAGTAGAAACCGGCCTTGCGCGTGACGTCGACGAGCGCATTGAAGTCGACGGGCTTCACGACGTCGCTGTTGGCGCCGAGCTCGTAGGATTTCGCAACGTCGCACTCTTCGTCGGAGGAGGTCATGATGACCACCGGTATGCGCTTCAACTGGGCGTCCGACTTTATTTCCTTCAGCACTTCGATCCCGCCCACTTTCGGCATCTTGAGATCGAGCAGAACGACCCGCGGCGAAATGTCGTTGCGCCTGGTGTGAGGGCCGCGGCGGAAGAGATAGTCGAGCGCCTCCTCGCCGTCTTTCACCCACACGACGCGGTTGGCGACCATGCCGCCGGCGAGCGCGGTCATCGTGAGCTCCGCGTCGAGCGGGCTGTCCTCGACCAGCAGGATCTCGACCTGCTCAAACTGCTCCATCGGACTCGCTCCTCGGCAGGGTGAAATAGAACGTGGCGCCTTCGCCCAGCGCGCCTTCGGCCCACACGCGCCCCCCGTGCCGCGTGATGATCCGATGCACCAGCGCGAGCCCCACGCCGGTGCCGGGGAATTCCTCCGGCCCGTGCAGCCGCTGGAACACCCCGAAGAGCTTGGCGCCGTAGCGCGGGTCGAAGCCGGCCCCATTGTCGCGCACGAAATAGACGTGCTCTTTCGGGTCGCTGATGGCGCCCACCTCCACCGTCGGGCGCTCCTTCTTCGAGGAGAACTTTATCGCGTTCGCGAGGAGGTTGATCCAGACCTGCGCGAGCAGGCTGCGATCGCCGCGGCCGGGCGGCAGCGTGCCCAGCCGCAGCTCGGGCGCTCGCACGTCGTCGGCGGCGGTGAGAGTCTCGAAGTTCATGCGCGCGAGCTCCCCCATGTCGACGGTGGTGAACTGGAGCGCCTGCCGGCCGAGCCGCGAGAATGCGAGGAGATCGTCGATGAGCGCGCCCATGCGAGTCGCTTCGCTGCGGATGATGGCGAGCTTCCTCTTCGCTTCGGGGTCGAGCTGGGCTTCGTGCTGCTCCGCGAGCAGCCGCGAAAAGCCCGCAACGGCGCGCACCGGCGCCCGCAGGTCGTGCGAGACCGAATAGCTGAAGCTCTCGAGCTCCTTGTTGGCGGCGGCGAGCTGCTCGGTGCGCTGCGCGACCCGCTCCTCGAGCTCGGCGTTCAGGCGCTTCAGCTCCTCTTCCGCGCGCAGCAGGTTCGCCTCCGCGGCTTTGCGCTCTTGCACCTGGCGCTCGAGGCTCTGGTTCGAACGCTCGAGGTCGGATGCGCGCTCCCCGATCTCCGCCAGCATGCCGTTGAAGGCCTCGGCGAGATAGCCGATCTCGTCGTGGGTCGTGTTGGTCGCGCGCAGCGAGAAATCGCGCTTCTCCATCACGTCGCGCGCGAGGTCGCGCATCTGGAGTATCGGCCGGGTGATCGTCGCCTGCAGCCACGCCGACATCACCAGCGCGACCAGCAGCGCCATCAGGAGCACGACGCCGGTGATCGCGAGATAGCTCGCGAGGTGTTCGCCGAGCGCGTACTCGCCCTTGAGGTAGACGGTGCCGAGGATCTCCTTGCCGCCGATCACGCGCTTGAAGACGATGACTTCGCGGGTGGCGATGCGCGCGCCTTCGAATTCGGGCAGTTTCGGGAACGCTTCGGCGGTGCCGCGCCGGTTGTAGGTCGCGAAAAGCGCACCCCTCGACTGATACAGCGCGCCCGCGATGATGTTGGGCTTCGCTGCCAGGAGCGCGAGATTCTGCCGGGCGGCGATCGGATCGTCGAAGGCGAGCGCCGCGACATTCGCCTGCCCCATCACGTCGGCGAGCGTCTCCACGTCCTGCAGCAGCGCCCGCTGATAGACGCGCAGGTCGTAATAGATCATGGCCGCGATCGCGACCAGGAGCGCCGTCAGCGTGGTGGCGAGCATCACCAGCACGAGCTTGCGCCGGATCGAGGGCGGTCGGGCGAGCAGACCCGCCGGCACGAGCGCGCGCTCGCCGGCCGGCGCCGGCGGCGACTCGCTGCCGGGATATGTCTTCATCGGGTCACCCGAAGCACTGGTCCCACGGCACCGGCCGGTCGCGCACTTCCTGCAGAGCCCGCCGGAACTCCCGCACCGCGGTTTCCATCGCGCTGCGGGTATATACACGCAGTGAGTTGAGCTTCAGTCCGATACGCCGCAGCTCGTGCTCCAGAAGCTCGGCGTCGAGGGCCTGATCCTCCACGATCAGGATGCTCAGTTCGCTGCTCATATACTTCACCCACACCTCGGCGCCGCAACGCCCAAACCCCTGGCGCATTTATTGTGATTCGGTCAACGTCTGGTATGCCATACAAATTCCTTACCTGTAAATGCTGTAGGCACGGAAAAGTACGTACAAGCACGGTGGAATGAGACGCAGAACACAGTATGAAGCGGGGTCTTGTAGGAAAAACTCTGACAACCGAGACTAAACAGGGTCAGATTCGGGGTCAGAGTCAGATTTTCGATAAACGCATCAGCTCGCCTCCTGATCCTGCTGCGTCGGCCAGCGCGGTTCGAAACAGCGCCCGATACGCGAACTGCCGCTCCTCGGGTCTCGGTCCGAGCCGCGCGTACTG
>CAZULX010000199.1:0-3248 GCA_964621335.1 uncultured Streptomycetaceae bacterium | reverse complement strand
CAAGAAGCGCAGCCGTAACGTCGCCCGCCCACGTCAGGTCGCCATGGCGCTTGCAAAGGAGCTCACGCAGCTGAGCCTGCCCGACATCGGCGAAGCGTTCGGCGGGCGCGACCACACGACGGTTCTGCACGCGTGCCGCAAAATCGCCGATCTGCGAAATTCCAACGGCGACATCACGCGCGACGTGAACTCGCTGCTCAAGGTTCTACGCAGTTGAAAACCACGGGACTGTTTGTGGACAAGCCGCGTTTCGCGACGCTTCGCGTAAACGCTCCACAATCCGTCCCGGGCAAAACCGAGCCCCTATACACACGCTGCCCCCCGCGCAAAGCCATGACCGCGAAGCCTTCTTCGTTTTGTCCACAGCTTCGCGCGGAGCTTATTAGACCTACTAATGTAAGAAGTACATCATGAAACTTCTACAAGTCGACCGCGATGCGCTCCTGAAACCGCTCCAGGCAGTGACCGGCATCGTCGAAAAGCGCCACACGTTGCCGATACTGTCGAACGTGCTTCTGGAAAGAAAAGACGGTGACTTGAAGCTCGTGGCCACGGACCTGGAGATCCAGGTCTCGACGCGGTGCGACGCGGGCAAAGGGTCTGCCGACCAGAACCTGACGGTATCGGCGCGCAAGCTCCAGGACATCCTGCGCTCGTTGCCCGAAGCGACGGAAGTCACGCTCGACGCGCAGAACAACCGGCTGCAGGTGAAGGCCGGGAAAAGCCGCTTCAACCTGCAAACGCTGCCGGCGGCCGATTTTCCGGTTCTGGGCGATGCAGGTGCGCCGTTGGCCAAAGTGACGCTTACCCAGAAAGAGTTGCGCGAGCTTCTGCTGCTGGTGCAGTTTTCGATGGCACAGCAGGACATCCGCTATTACCTGAACGGCATGCTGCTGGTGCTAGAAGGCGAGCAGATGCGGGTCGTCGCGACCGACGGGCACCGTCTGAGCTACGCGAGCGGCACAGTCGCGAAGCAGGAAGAGAAACGCGAAGTGATACTGCCGCGAAAAGCGGTGCTCGAGCTCGCGCGCCTCCTGACCGACGGCGACGAGCCGGTCGACATAGAGCTCTACGCAAACCAGGTGAAATTCCGGTTCGGCGCTATCGAGCTCACGACGAAGATCATCGACGGCAAGTTCCCGGACTACACCCGTGTCATTCCCACGAACTACGAAAAGCACATCGCTCTCGATCGCATGCGGCTCCTCCAGTCGCTGCAACGCGCGGCCATTCTCTCGAACGAAAAATTCAGGGGTGTGCGTTGGATGCTGACAGGGAACAGTTTGCGCATTTCATGCACTAACAATGAGCAGGAAGAGGCTCAGGAAGAGCTGGAGATCGAGTATTCCGCCGAGGCCCTGGACGTGGGCTTCAACATCACCTACCTGCTGGACGTGCTGAACAACGTCGGGAGCGCGAACATCGACTGTGCTTTCGGCGACGCCAACAGCAGTATGCTCATTACGCTGCCAGACCGGAGCGATTACCGCTACGTCGTCATGCCGATGCGCATCTAACGTAACGGAAGAAGACCGCAACAGATGAATGACAGGATGGAAGAACCCAAGGGCGGCGCGGAGGACTACGGCGCGAGCAGCATCAAGGTGCTCAAAGGCCTGGATGCCGTTCGCAAGCGGCCCGGGATGTATATCGGCGACACGAACGACGGCACCGGGCTGCACCACATGGTTTTCGAGGTCGTCGACAACGCGATCGACGAAGCGCTCGCGGGATATTGCGACGAGATCACGATCACCATCCATCCCGACAGCTCGATCAGCGTGATCGACAACGGCCGGGGCATCCCGACCGACATCCATCCCGAGGACGAGGAGAAGCGCTCCACCGCCGAGGTCGTGATGACCGAGCTCCACGCCGGCGGCAAGTTCGACAGCAACTCCTACAAGATATCAGGCGGCCTGCACGGGGTCGGGGTATCGGTGGTCAACGCGCTCTCCGAGTGGCTGCGCCTCACGATCAAGCGCGAAGGCCAGGCGCACGCCATGGAGTTCAGGATGGGCGTTCCGGTCGCGCCGCTGAAGCAGACCGGAAAAACCGAGCGCAGGGGCACCGAGGTTCACTTCCTCGCGGCGAAGGAGATCTTCGGCAACGTCGAGTACCACTACGACATCCTGGCGAGAAGGCTGCGCGAGCTCTCTTTCCTCAACAACGGCGTCAAGATCAAGCTTCTCGACCAGCGCAGCGGCAAGGAGGAGGACTTCGCTTTCATCGGCGGCATCAAGGGCTTCGTCGAATACATGAACCGGGCGAAGACGGTGCTGCACCCCACTGCGTTCCACGCCATCGGCGAAAAAGACGGCCTCACGGTCGAGATCGCGATGCAGTGGAACGATTCCTATCAGGAGTCTACGCAGTGCTTCACGAACAACATCCCGCAGCGCGACGGCGGGACGCACCTGACGGGACTGCGTGCGGCGATGACCCGCACGCTCAACCAGTACATCGAGGCGAACGAGCTCGCCAAGAAAGCAAGGGTCGAGACGACCGGCGACGACATGAAGGAGGGGCTCACCGCCGTGCTCTCGGTCAAAGTCCCGGAGCCCAAGTTTTCGTCGCAGACGAAGGACAAGCTGGTGTCCTCCGAGGTGCGTCCCGTCGTCGAGGAGATCGTCGGGCAGAAGCTGATGGAGTATCTGCTCGAAAAACCGCTCGACGCCAAGATCATCTGCAGCAAGATCATCGAGGCGGCACGGGCGCGCGAAGCCGCGCGCAAGGCGCGCGATCTCACGCGGCGTAAAGGCGTCCTCGACTCCTTCGGGCTCTCGGGCAAGCTCGCGGATTGCCAGGAGCGCGATCCGGCCCACAGCGAGCTCTACATCGTCGAAGGTGATTCCGCGGGCGGCTCCGCGAAGCAGGGCCGTGACCGCAAGTTCCAGGCGATCCTGCCGCTCAAGGGCAAGATCCTGAACGTCGAGCGCGCACGCCTGGACAAGCTCCTGTCCTCCCAGGAGATCGCGACGCTCATCAGCGTGCTCGGCACCGGCATCGGCGATGAATACAACGCCGACAAGCTGCGCTACCACCGCGTGATCATCATGACCGACGCCGACGTCGACGGCTCGCACATCCGCACCCTGCTGCTCACGTTTTTCTACCGGCAGATGCCCGATCTCATCGATCGCGGCCACATCTACATCGCGCAGCCGCCGCTCTATAAGGCGAAGCACGGCAGGCAGGAGCGCTACCTCAAGGACGAGCACGAGTTGAAGCAGTATCTGCTCAAGCTC
>CAZULX010000198.1:0-3118 GCA_964621335.1 uncultured Streptomycetaceae bacterium | reverse complement strand
CGGACATGACCGAGGTGGTGCCGGAGGCGTACGAGCTGGTGGAGCACGGGCTGCTCGACGACGACGACTTCCGCGACTTCACGTTCGCGAACGCCGTGCGCTTCTGGGGCGAGGTGAATCCCGACTTCTTCAAGGGAACGGCGGTGGAGCGTGAGGCGGCGGAGGTGCTCGCAAAGTAGCTAACCCTGCGATGCGGGGCGCATTGCCGGGGTACTTCCGCGACAAGTATTCGGTGATGAGCTCCGATTCCTCACTGCCGCGGAATCTTCGCCTCGCGCACGACCTTGATCCACTTCGCGGTTTCGGACTTGAGGTGCGCGGCGAATCGCGCGGGAGTCGAGGGAGTCGGGGTCAGACCCCGGCCGACGAAGCGCTCCGCGGTCTTCGGGGAGGCGAGCGCTTCGGCGGTGGCCCGGCTCAGCTTCTCGACGATCGCGCGCGGGGTGCGCGCCGGGGCGAGCAAGCCGTACCAGGTACCGTACTCGTAGCCGGGAACGCCCGATTCCGCGATCGTCGGGACATCGGGCAGCATCGGGGCGCGCTGCGCGGAGGTGACGCCGAGAGCGCGCAGGCGGCCGGACTTAACGTGCGGGAGCGCCGAGGCGAATGTCGAGAGGAGCGCCGAGACCTCATTGCCGAGCAACGCGGTGAGCGCCGGTCCGACGCCCTTGTACGGCGCGTGCACGAGCTCGATCTTCTGGGACATGAGCAGCAACTCCATCGCGAGATGCGAGCCGACACCGATCCCACCGGAGCCGTAGACGAGCTTGCCCGGCTGCGAGCGGCCGAGCGCGACGAAATCCTGGAACGATCTGGCGGGCAGCGAGGGATGCGTGACCAGGGTATTGGGCTGATCCGCGACCAGCGAGATCGGAGCGAAGTCGCGCAGCGTGTCGTAGGGCAGCTTGTTGTAGAGCGCGGCGTTGAACGCCAGGCTGTTTGGCGAAATGAGCAGAACGTGGCCGTCAGGCGTGGCTTTCGCGACGATATCGGCGCCGAGAGTGGTCCCCGCGCCCGCGCGATTGTCGACGACCACCGTCTGCCCGAGCGCCGGGCCGAGCGCATCAGCCAGTATGCGCGCGCTGATGTCGGTGCCGCCACCGGGCGCGGCCGGCACGACGAGGCGGATCGGTCTTGCAGGGTACTGGTCGGCTGCTGCGGCGGGCGCCGCGAGCGAGGCGAGCAGAGCCGCGAGCAGTGACGCCCAAGCGTTGCGTAACATGAGATCCTTTACGATCCGCACCTTGCGCGAGAAAAAAGAGCCCGGTGTGAAGTGCAGACTAAGCATGACACCTCCCGTGAAACTGACAGCCGCCGCGCCGTCTCGTCTTCAGGCCGGGCGTTCCTCTCCAGGAGAAAGCCAAGCGAGTCTTGAGCGCTATCGGCGACCGGTTACCGAGCAATCTATTCCAGCCAGGAGAGCCAGGCAAGCACCTTCCCATGCTCTCGCTTTGCCGAAGGATGTTCCGTAGTATCCAAACTCCCATAATGCTGAGCTGAGACGGACAAGAGGCTCGCGATGAAGGACGAACGGATACTGGAGAGGAGTCCGCTGGTGCTGGACCAGCGCTGGCGCGAGCGATACTTCGAGGACGGCTTCCTCGTCGTGCCGGGTTACGTCGGCGCCGCATGGCTCGATCGGCTCCGTGCGGTGGTCGCCGCCAAGATCGAGGAGTCGCGCGCACTCTCGGCCTCCGATGATCAGTTCGATCTCGCGCCGGATCACTCCGCCGAGAAACCGAACATCCGCCGGCTGCGCAAGGCCGTGGATCAGCATCCCGAGCTGTGGGCGTTTGCGCAGGATCCGACAGTCGTCGATCTGGTCGCGGACCTGCTCGGCCCGGACGTGCGCTTCCACAGCTCGAAGCTGAACTTCAAGTGGTCGGACGGGGGCGACGCGGTGCAGTGGCACCAGGACATCCAGGCGTGGCCGCACACGAGCTTCAGCGTGCTCACCTTCGGCGTCTACCTCGAAGACACCAGCTCCGAGCAGGGCCCGCTCATTGCGCTGCCCGGCACGCACCGCGGGCCGCTCTTCGAGCAGTTCGACGACGCCGGGGGCTGGACCGGGGCGCTTTCAGCGCGCGACGCGGCGACGCTGCCGACCGACCGAATCACTGAAATGTGCGGGCCGGCCGGCACGGTCGTGCTGATTCATTGCCGCGTCGTACACGCGTCGGCCGCCAACAACTCGACGCGCCTTCGCCCGCTGCTCCTCAACGTGTACTCCGCGGCCGACACGCTGCCGATGACCCCGGCGCCCTCGCCCACCAAGCGTACCGGCGTGCTGGTGCGAGGCCGGGAACCCCTGCACGTCCACATGGAGCCGTATCCGGCCCGCCTGCCGCCGCGCTGGGACCAGGTCGGCTATCGCTCGATCTTCGCCGCTCAGGCCGCGGCACAACCGGTGGCGATGGACTGAGCGGAGTTCGTACTCCGACCCCATCAGCTCTCTGACCTAAGAGCGTATGCTGTAGTCCTCGGCTCGTGACCTTCAAACGGATTCCAACTTGCGTCAAGGGGGATCAGATGAAGAGACTGCTCGCTATCGTTGTCATCGCGCTCGCCGCGGCCCCGGGCGCATGGGCGCAAAAATTTCCAACGCGACCGGTTCTAATGGTCGTGCCCTATCCGCCCGGTGGCCTGACCGATGTCGTCGGCAGGGTGGTGGCGGAGGGCATGCAGGGGCCGCTGGGGCAGACGGTCGTGGTCGAGAACGTGGGCGGCGCGAACGGCGCCATCGGCTCGTCGCGCGTGGTGCGCGCCGCGCCGGACGGCCACACGCTGCTTCTGGGCATCTGGAACACGCATGTCGCCATTGCCAAGCTCTTCAAGCTGGATTACGACGTGGTGGAGGACTTCGCGCCGATCGCCTTCATGACGGACGCGCCGTTGCTGCTCACGGTCTACCAGAAAGTGCCGGTGAACACCTACAAGGAGCTCGTGGGCTGGCTGAAAAGCACCACGGAAAAGGTCTCCTCGGGCAGCGCCGGCGTCGGCAGCCCGCCCCACCTGCTCGATGAGCTGGTGCGAAAACAGACGAACACGCGCTTCGAGACGGTCCACTATCGCGGAGCCGGTCCGATCATGACGGCCCTCATGGGCGGGCAGATTCACA
>CAZULX010000197.1:0-10583 GCA_964621335.1 uncultured Streptomycetaceae bacterium | reverse complement strand
TTGGCGAAATAGAGCGAGCCGTCGAAGCGTATCGCGATGATGTGCTCGCTCGTGCGCAGGTTGTGCAGCCGCGCGTCGCGCAGCGTGCCGTCGGAGTGGCGTCCGAGGACGGCTACGCGCGGGCGCATCGTGCGGTAGAGGTAAAGCACGATCGCGAGCGTCGCCCCCGTCAGTATGCCGGTGTCGAGGTGCGGCGCGAATCCGAGCGTCGCGGCGAACGTCACGATTGCGGCGATGCCGTCGTGCCGGTGGGCGGCCCACGCGTGCCAGATCGCGCGGAAGTTAACGAGGTTCACGACCGCCATCATGATCACCGCCGCGAGCGCCGCCTGCGGCAGGTGATACAGGAGCGGGGTGAAGAAGAGCAGCGTTGCGAGCACGAGGATGCCCGACATCACCGACGACATGCCGGTCAGCGCGCCCGCGGAAAAATTCACCGCGGAGCGTGAGAACGATCCGCTCACCGGGAACGACTGGCAGAGGCTTCCTGCGACGTTGGCGAGACCCTGCCCGATCAGCTCCTGATTGGGATCGATGCGCTGCTGCGTGCGCGTCGCCATCGCTTTCGCGATCGAGATCGCTTCCATGAAAGCGACCAGCATGATCACGAACGCAGTCGACACGAGGAGCACGAACGTATCCCAGTCGAATTTCGGCAGGCGCAACGACGGCACGCCGGCAGGGATCGCGCCGACGACCTCCCCGCCCCCCGTCATCCCGACACTGTCCCGGGTCGCGTCCGCCACGCGCCACAGGCGGCCATCGGTCTGCGCACCGGCGGGCGCTTCACCGCGAAGGTGAAACCGGGGCACGCCGTCGACTGTGACGCGCTCGAAAGTGAACATGCGCAGCTCGCGGGCGCGCACGCGGTGCTCGCGCTCGATCATGCGTATGTCCAGCCGCAGCACCTCGATGTCGTAGTTGAGCGCGAGCACGCGCGGGTGCACCAGATCGTCGGGGGCGTCGAACTTCTGGCGGTCGACGGTTTTCTGGATGATCTCGCCGTGCAACTCGTCGATGCGGCGCGACATCGCCGTCACGTTATAGATGACATTGCGCACGAGCGTTTCCTGGAACTGATCGGCGCGTGCGCTTTCCCTGCGCTCGAACTCGAGCGCCCAGCTCAAAGCGGTCGTCGTCACCACGGCGATGAGAACACCGGGCCACAGCGGCCGCAGGTGCCGCACGACGAGCATGATCGCGAGCGCCCCGACCCCCATCGCGAGCGTGGGCAGGTGAGCCTCCCCTGCGTGCTGCAGCACTTCCCACACGTCCTTCAGGAAAAAATCGGTGCGCGCGATGGGAACGCCGAGCAGCTTGTTCACCTGCGAGAGCGCGATGATGATCGCCGCGGCGTTGGTGAAGCCGGCGACGACCGGATGCGAAATGAAGTTGACCACGGCGCCGAGACGGAAAAGGCCCATGGCGAGCTGCATGAGCCCGACCATCAGCGCGAGCACGATCGCGAGCGCGATGAAAGGCTCGGTGCCGGGGGCGGCGAACTGAGCGAGCGTGCTGCCCGCGAGGAGCGACACCATGGCGACGGGCCCCGTCGAGAGCTGCCGCGAAGAACCCCATAGCGCCCCGACGATCACCGGCAGAAAAGCCGCGTAGAGCCCGTAGTAGGGCGGCAGGCCCGCAAGCTGGGCGTAGGCCATGGACTGCGGGATGAGCACCATGGCGACGGTAAGGCCGGCCATCGCGTCGGCTCGCAGCACGCCGGCGCTCGAAGGGAACCACGCGAGGAAAGGGAAGATCCGCCGCGTGAGGCTCATGCCCGCGGCCCGGCGATTCGCGCCGGCGCGCCGCGGATCGTGCGCGGCGTCAGGCGCCGGCCGCCGCCGGCGCGCCCGCCGGCACCCGCGGCTCGCCGTTCGGCAGGGTCGTCTTGCACTCCCTGAAGATTTGCCGCTCGCACTTTCTGCAGATCTCGGGATCGAGCTTGGGGTAGATGAAGCCCACGGCCCTCGATTTTACCGGGAATATGTTTTCCTTACCGATCTCGTTCAGGTAGCCGCCGCGCGTCAGCAGCCGCATGACGTCGTCGTTGACCCGGTAGAGGTAGAGGCCGCCGCCGAGCCTGCGCCTCCTCTTCGCTTCCAGCGCGAGCATCTCGGCGCCCGCGATGTCGATGAAGTTCACCCCGGTCATCTCGATCAGAACGTGCTTCTGATCGGGGTTGTCGGCGTCGATGCGCTGGAGCACGCCCTGTACGTGGTCGACCGCGCCGAAAAAGATCGAGCCGTTGATGCGCACCAGCTTCAACTGCAGGCAGTCGGGGAGCCCGCTTTGCGTCGTCAACAGGTAGCTGTGCTCGGCGGGATCGGGCTTTACGTCGACGATGCGCGGGCGCGAGGTGCGCTTGAGATACAGCATGAGCGAGAGCAGCACTCCGATGTAGATCGCGAACTCGAGCTGTGCGGTGAGGGTGGCGACGAGCGTCACCGCGAGCACGGCGGTCTCGGAGCGGCTGGTGCGCACGATGGTGCGCATCGCCTTGAAGTCGATGAGCGCGTATGCGATCAGAAAAAGGATGCCGGCCATCGCGGGAATCGGCAGGTACTGCGCGAGAGGCGCGACCACGAGCAGGATCAGGATGAGCGCGAAGGCCGCGAAAACCGATGCGAGGGGCGTCTTCGCGCCGGCTTCGTAGTTGAGGCCGCTGCGATTGAAAGAGCCGCTCGAGGCGTAGGCGGAGAAAAAGCTTCCGAAGATGTTCGACAGCCCCTGGCCGATGAACTCCTGGTTGCCGTCGATGCGCTGCTCCGAGCGGAGCGCGATCGACCTCGCGATCGAGACCGCTTCGGTAAGCCCCAGCATCGTCACCGCGACCGCGATCGAAACCGTCTTGCGCAGCGATTCGAGCGTGAACGGGGGTGCCGAGAACTGCGGCAGCGCAGCCGTAAGGCCGGTCACGGTGGGTATGCCGGTGCTCGCGAGAAAGGCGATGCTGTCGATGCCGAGCGCCACGAGGCTGCCGGCGATCATCGCCGCGATCATGTAGGGAAACCTCGGGTAGAGACGCCGCACCAGGAGGGCGGTGAGCAGCGTAGCGAGCCCGACCAGGGTTACGTAGGGATCGATCGTGCGGATCTGGGTGAAAAAAGCGTGTACCGACTCGGCGAAAGACATGCCGCGCTCCATCGGCATGCCGAAAAAATGCTGGATCTGGCTCGCGGCGATGAGGAGCCCCGCGCCCGCGGTGAAGCCGACGACGACGGTGTGCGAGATGAAGTTGACGAGCACACCCATGCGCCCGAGTCCCATCGCGAGCTGGAACACGCCGGTGAGAAAGGTCGCCATGAGGACGAGGTCTATGTACTGGCGCGAGCCGGGCTCCGCGAGCGTGCTCATCGTCGAGTAAATGACGATCGAGATCGCGGTCGTCGGCCCCGACACGAGATGCCAGCTCGAGCCGAAGAGCGCGGCCATGATGGCGGGCACGATCGCCGCGTAGAGCCCGTATTCGGGCGGCATTCCGGCGATCGTGGCGAACGCGACGCCCTGCGGCAGCACGATCGCCGCGCCTATCCCGCCCGCGATCAGATCCGCGCGCAGCGTCACGCGATTGACGCGGGGCCACCACTGCAGGAACGGTAAGAGGCTTACGATCCGCGGCTGGAGGTGCGTGAGAAAAGCGGTATTCAAGCTGCTCGGCTGGGAAAGGCGGACATCATCGGCGATTATCTGTGATGCGCCGGGAGGGGGCAACGCGAACGTCTTTTTCGGTATAATCGCGCGTCGCTACCGTTCAATCGCTTTCCACGCTTTCCACCCGCGTCAGACATGAAAACTTCGAACGCTTTTGCCCTCGCTTGTTCCGCTCTCGCGCTCGCCGCTGCGCTGCCCGCCGCCGCGCAGGTGCCCGGCAACGCCGAGAAAGGCCGTCACAAGGCCTCGATGTGCGTCGGCTGTCACAACATCCCCGGATACAAGACCGCGTTCCCGGAGGTGTACAGCGTGCCGAAGCTCGACGGACAGCACGCAGGCTACATGGTGAGCGCGCTCAAGGCTTACAAGGCGGGCGAGCGCAAGCACCCTTCCATGCGCGCCGTCGCGGCCAGCCTCTCCGACCAGGACATGGCCGATCTCGCCGCCTTCTATGCGGCCGCGCCTCAGAAATCGGCCTCGCGCTGAGGCTGGAAAGGAAAAGGGATGACCAAGCACTTCGCATTGGCTGCAATCGTTTCGGCGCTCGCGTTCCCAGGCCTCGCCTACGGCGGCAATCCCGACGCCGGCAAGGAGAAGTCGCGCACCTGCGCGGCGTGTCATGGCGCCGACGGCAACAGCGCGGCCGCTGATTTTCCGCGGCTCGCGGGCCAGCACTACGACTACCTCGTGAAATCGCTGAAAGACTACAAGTCGGGCGCGCGCAAGAACGCCATCATGTCCCCGCTGGTGGCGAATCTGACACAGCGCGACTTCGAAGACCTCGCGGCTTTCTATTCGCACCAGCCAGGGCTGGTCACGCGCAAGAATTCGTATCTCATTCGCTAGGCGCTGAGCGCCTTACGGCGCGCGCGCTAACCGGCGGCCTTCCGCTCCAGGCATTCGAGATAGGCCTGCCCGTCCGGGGCGCTCGCCGTGCGCTGCGCTTCCCAGATCGTCTCCCCGAGACATTCCAGCACGGCGTGCTTCGCGTCGTGCCCGGATCCTGCTTTCGCCACGAGCCGCTCGTAGCACGCGCGGATTCCGGGCGGCTGGTCGATCGAAAGCTGCTCCTCGATCGCGAGGTGCAGCGACAGGTGCAGGAAAGGATTCAACTGCCCGCTCTCCGGCGTGTAATCGCGATCAATGCCAGTCTCGAGGTCATCGAGCATCGCGTGATACTCCGGGTGCACGAGCAGCACTTCCAGCGCGTTGCGCTCGAGGCCGGATAGCGCTTCGCCGCGGCGGTATTTCGCCCAGGTGTCGAAAAAGAACCGCCGGGCCTCGTCCCGGCTTGGGGAGAACATCGGTGACGGGTGACGGGTGACGGGTGACGGGTGACTGGTGACTGGTGACTGGTGACTGGTGACTGGTGACTGGTGACTGGTGGGTTAGACACGCTTTACGATTCACCATTCACTCGTCACCGGTCACTCGTCACAGCTCCTTGGTCTTCGCATTGTATTCGCACAGATCGCGAATGATGCACGCGGGGCACTTCGGCGTGCGCGCGACGCAGACGTAGCGGCCGTGCAGGATGAGCCAGTGGTGCGCGTGGAGCCTGAACTCCTCGGGCACAAATTTCAGCAGGCGCTGCTCGACTTCGAGCGGGTCTTTCCCTGGCGCGATGTGGGTGCGGTTCGCCACCCGGAATATGTGAGTGTCCACCGCGATCGTGGGCTCGCCGAAAGCCACGTTCAGCACCACGTTCGCCGTCTTGCGTCCGACGCCGGGAAGCTTCTCGAGCGCTTCGCGCGACCTCGGCACCTCGCCTTCGTGCTCGGCGAGGAGTATGCGGCAGGTCTCGATCACGTTCTTCGCCTTGGTGCGGTAGAGCCCGATGCTCTTGATGTAGCGCTCGAGGCCTTCCACTCCCAGGGCGAGGATCTGCGCGGGCGTGTTGGCGTGCCTGTAGAGCTCCCGCGTCGCGACGTTGACGCTCTTGTCGGTGGCCTGCGCCGAAAGCACCACCGAGACGAGGAGCTCGAACGGCGAGCCGTGAGCGAGCTCGGTCCGCGGTTTGGGGTCAGCCTCTCGAAAGCGGTGGAAGATTTCCCGGCGCTTGGCGGGATTCATGCGCGCAACTCCTCGAACGCGAGCGCCCGATGCGCACCACGCCCGGAGCGGGCCATGCGAAAATCGCCAGATTCTTTCTGCATACGCGTGCCGGCTCTCTCTTGACAGCGGCGATCGCCTGCCGGATATAGGTTGTTGAATCGAACCAGAGCGACGAGAGCTTAGCGCGAGTCGCACGCCGCAGCCAAAGGGCGGCGCCGCACCAGGGAGCGCTCTCAGACGGGGGTCTATGGGCATACGGCTTAAATTCAATATCGTTCTCATCACGGTGTTTCTGGCCGGCTTTGCGCTTGCGGCGTGGACGTCGCACGAGCTCCTGCAGAGGAACGCGAAGGACGAGATCCTGCGCAACAGCAGGCTCATGATGGAAACGGCGGTGGCGATCCGCGGCTACACGCGCGGCATGCAACAGGAGCAGGAGCCTGCGGCCGCGACCTCTGAGCCTGCGCAAAGCGGCGGCAGCGGCTTGGGACTCGACCCGGGCGGCCTGTTGCGGGGGTTCATGCGGCGCTAAGCCCGCCGTTAGCGCTCACTTCATGCCCTCAGTCGAAATCAAGTACCTGATACTAGGGGCTTTTTTGCTCTCGGTGCTGTATGTGCACCGGCGCGGGAAAGTGCGCTTCAGCTTCATGCGGCAGCTTTTCAACCACTCCTCGCTGCTCGCGCCTTACAACGTGCTGATGTACCTCTACTCGGCGGTTCCGCCACGGCCTTTGCTGAGCGAGCAGGAGTTTCCCGATCTGGCTCCGCTATCTGCAAATTGGCAGATGATGCGCGACGAAGCGTTGAAATTGAAAGACGAAGGCTACATCCGGGCCGCCCTTCATAACAACGATATCGGGTTCAACTCGTTTTTCAAGCGCGGCTGGAAGCGCTTCTATGTCAAGTGGTACGACCAGCCGCTTCCGTCGGCGCAGGCGCTCTGCCCGCGCACGGTCGAGCTCCTGAAAGGGATCCCCGCAGTCAAAGGGGCGATGTTCGCGCTGCTCGACCCCCGCAGCAATCTGAATCCCCACCGCGATCCTTTCGCGGGCTCGATGCGCTACCACCTCGGCCTCGTGACGCCCAACTCCGACGCCTGCTTCATTAGCGTGGACGGCGAGCGTTATGTCTGGAAGGACGGGGAGGCCGTGCTGTTCGACGAGACGTTCATCCACTTCGTCGAGAACAATACCGACGAGACGCGGATCATCCTGCTGTGCGACATCGAGCGGCCGCTCACCGCGCGCTTCATGCGCGCGGTCAACAGCTGGGTCAGCCGCAAGATCGTCACGGCGAGCGCTACGCAGAACGTGGAGAACGAGCCGGTCGGCGCGCTCAACCGTTTCTACGGCCGGGTCTACCACCCCGTTGCAGCGCGAGTGAGCGGCGCCGCGCGCAATCTCAAGCGGCGCAACCGGCCGCTCTATCGGACGCTGCAATACGGGCTCGTGCTGGGCGTGCTCTATCTAGTGTTCGCGTAGCCGCTCGCGCGCGCGGGCGATCGCTCTTGCGATCGTTTCGCGCTTCCTGCGCGCCGCGGTCGCTTCACGCTGCGCGGCCGTTTTCGCAGCTCTCTCCTCACTGATGCGCGCAAGACGCGCGTTGCGCGCGTCGTAGCGCTGCTGCGCCTGCGACTGCGCACATGCGCGCGCCGCTGGAGCGCGCGGGGCGATCTCCACGATCGCGATGCAATCGACCGGGCACGGCGGCACGCAAAGCTCGCATCCCGTGCACGAGCCCGCAATCACGGTGTGTATGAACCTGGAAGCCCCGACGATCGCATCGACGGGGCACGCCTGTATGCACAAGGTGCAGCCGATGCAGCGCGCCTCGTCGATCACCGCGAGCGCATCGGCGAGCGGCTTAAGGGCCGCCGGCGCGCTCATGCGCGGCCTTCGCAAAGCGCGGCGAGGCATTCCCCCACCAGGCGCGGCCCTTTGTAGACGAGCCCGGTGTAGAGCTGCACGAGGCTCGCGCCCGCGTCCATTTTCGCGCGCGCGTCGGCGCCGCTCATGATCCCGCCCACGCCGATCACGGGCACCGCACCCTCGAGAGCGCGCGCGAGCCGGGCGATCACCTCGTTCGCCCGCGCACATAGCGGCGCGCCGCTCAGTCCGCCGCTTTCAGTCGCGTGCGGGAGAGCGCTCACGCCGTCGCGCTCGATCGTGGTGTTGGTCGCGATCACCGCGTCGATGCCGTGCTCCTGCACGAGGTCGGCAACCGCGGTGGTCTGCGCGGGCTCGAGATCCGGCGCGATCTTGAGAGCGAGCGGCACTCGCCTGCCGTAGCGCTGCGCGAGCGACACGCGCTCGGCGGCGAGAGTTTCCAGCAGCGCGCCGAGATGATCGGAACCCTGCAGCTCGCGCAACCCTTTGGTATTCGGCGACGAGATGTTCACGGTCACGTACGAGGCGAGTCCGTAGACCTTGCGCAGACACGCCACGTAATCCTTCACCGCGTGCTCGATCGGCGTGCCGAAATTCTTGCCGATGTTGATCCCGAGCACGCCTCGCCATTTCGACTCATGGACGTTGGCGACGAGGCGGTCGACGCCGTGGTTGTTGAATCCCATGCGGTTGATGAGAGCGTTCGCCTCCGGCAAACGAAAGAGCCGCGGTCGCGAATTGCCGGGCTGCGCCCGCGGCGTCACGGTGCCGATTTCGATGAAGCCGAAGCCGAGCGTCGCGAGCGCGTCGATATATGCGCCGTTTTTGTCGAGGCCCGCGGCGAGGCCCACCGGGTTCGGAAAATCGAGGCCCATCAGCGTGCGCGCGCAGCTCGCTCCCGACGGCGCTGGCGGGCGCGCGAGCTTCAGGCGTTCCAGCGCTTTGAGCGAGCTTAAGGTGAGGTGATGCGCGAATTCGGCGTCCAGCGCGAAAAGCGCGGGGCGCAGGAGGGCGTAGGACATGCCGCTATTTTAGCGGCATGGGGCTGCCGCAAAGAGTGATGAGGGCTACCGCAAGGAGTGATGGGGCTGCCGCAAAGAGTGATGACTACTGAAGGAGTGATGACTACCGAACGGGTTGTTGCAACCCCCTTTTCGTCACTCTCTTTCGTCACTCCTTCTCGTCACTTCTTCGGTAGCCGTCACTCCTTGATCTTCAGCAAGTGGCTCCCAGCGCCCGTCGGTGAGCCCCTGCATCGGCTGGAACTGGATCTTGTAAGCCATCTTGCGGCTTTGCCCGATCCAGTAACCGAGATACAGGTAAGGAAGGTCGAGCTTCCTGCAGAGCTCGATCTGCCAGAGGATGTTGTAGGTCCCGAAGCTCGCCGCGGGGACGTCGGGCTCGAAGAAGGTGTACACCGACGAGACGCCATCCTGGAGCTCGTCGACGATGCTCACCATGCGCAGCGTGCCGTTCTCCCGGAACTCGATCAGCCTCGAATCGACGTTGCTCTGGAGCAGGAAGTGGCGGTACTGCTCGCGGCTGTCCTGGTCCATGCCGCCGCCGCTGTGCCGGCGCGACTGATAGCGCAGATAGAGCGCGTAGTGCTCGGCGCTGTACTTGAGATCGAGCATCTGGGCGGTGAGGTCGCCGTGGCGTTTCAGCGTCCTGCGCTGGGCGCGGTTGGGGCGGAAATCCTCGGCGACGATGCGCACGGGGACGCACGCGCGGCAGTTGTCGCAGTAGGGCCGGTAGGTGAAAGCGCCGCTGCGGCGGAAGCCCGCCCGCACCAGCTCGCTGTAGACCGAGCCGTCGATGAGATGGCTGGGCGTCGCGACCTGGGAGCGCGCCATCCGCTCCGGCAGATAGCTGCACGGATAAGGTGCCGTCGCATAGAACTGCAGCACCGACAGCGGAAAGTCAGTCAAATAGGTCATCGTCGAACCGCCAGCGCCCTGAGCGCGTCGGGTAGTTTACCAATTCTGAGAGGGCGCGGACGAAATCGCCGCGGCATATCTCCCGCGCGCCCAGCGATGCGAGGTGCGCGGTGACCATCTGGCAGTCGATCAGTCCGAAGTCCCAGCGCTCGAGCTGGCGCGCGAGATGCGCGAGCGCGAGCTTCGACGCATCTGCCGCGCGCGAGTACATCGATTCGCCGAAGAACACGCGGCCGATCGAGACGCCGTAGAGTCCGCCGCTCAGGACGCCGTCGACCCACGTTTCGACCGAGTGCGCGTAGCCCGCGCGATGGAGGCCGAAATATGCAGTCATCATCTCGAGCGTGATCCACGTGCCCGCCTGGCCTTTTCGCGGCTCGGCGCATGCGCGCATGACTTCGGAAAACGAGGAATCCGTCCGTATCTCGTAGTCGCGCTTGCGCAGGCGCTTCCTGAGCGAGCGCGAGAGCGCGATCCCGGCCGGCACGAGCACCATGCGCGGATCGGGGCTCCACCAGAGCACCGGCTGGCCGTCGCTGTACCAGGGAAAAATGCCGTTGCGGTAGGCGTCGAGCAGACGCTCGACCGTGAGCTCGCCGCCGGCTGCGAGGAGGCCGTTCGGCTCGACGAGCGCACGATGCACGGGCGGGAACGGCGCGTCGCCCTCGAGCCAGGGGATCACTCAGGTATAGCTCGGATAACCCGGGTCGTACATCTCGCCTTCCATGTGCTTCAGCAGGTCCGCCGGCTTTCTGTGTTCCGTGAGCTTCTGCGCATAGGCCGCTTCGGCGACCGCCGCGCCGATGTGCGCCGAAACTTCGCGCGTGCGCGAAAGCGCGGGGTAGAGACTTCCCTGCTCGAGGTCCGATTCGCTGACGAGATGGGCAAGCCGGTACGCGGCCGCCATGAAGACGTCGTCGTTGATGCGCCGGCTGCCGCTCGCGACCGCACCCAGGCCGATGCCCGGAAAGATGTACGAGTTGTTGCCCTGGCGCGGCACGAAAGTCCTGCCTTCCAGCGTCACCGGATCGAACGGGCTTCCGCACGCGAAGAG